>JAGQIB010000508.1 GCA_020431545.1 Gemmatimonadota bacterium | reverse complement strand
TTTGTATTATTTTATATTTTATTATTTTTTTTTTTTTTTTTTTTTCAAGCAGAAGACGGCATACGAGGCCGTCGGCACGAAGATCAGGGCGAGATTCGCGTCGAGCACGGTCGCCGACGTTCCCTCGTCCATCTCCACCACGGTGTGGAACGTCGTCGAACCGGCGCTGACGGCCGTCACGCTCACGGCGGTCAGGGAGTTCCGGAACACTCCGGCGCTCGCGTTGCCCGGCATGAACCAGCGCACCATGTTGTCGTCGTTGTTCGCGACCGAAGTGTTCACGGAGACGAAGAACTCGTTGTTGATGAACGGGATCTGGCTCGTGGAGATGGCGGCGCTGCCGATCGCGATCACGAACCCGGCTGTGGGCACGCTGATCGCGCGGCTCTCCACCGACGTCGCCGTGCCGAGCGGGAGATTCACGTCCGTGTTGTTGAAGGCGAACGCGGCGCCCGGCTCGTCCGAGATCTTGCTCGCGTTCACGGCGTTCGTACCCAGCTCGCTGTTGCCCACCGCGCTTGCGGCGATGGCGGCCGCCGTCACGGAGTTCGTGCCGAGGTTCGTGGACGTGATCGTCCCGCTGGCGATCTTTGCGCCAGTGACCGCCGAGTTCGCCAGATCGGCGCTGGCGACCGAGCCGTCGACGATGCGCGAACCGTCGACGGCGTTCGTGGCCACCTTCGCCAGCGTCACCGCGTTGCTCGCGAGCTCGGAGTTCCCCACGGAACCTCCGGCGATCTGGGTCGCCGTCACGGAGTTGATGCCGAGATCCGCCGCCGTGATCGAACCGTCCTGGATCTTCGCGCCGGTGACCGCGTTGTTCGCGAGGGCGGTGCCGTCGATCGAGCCGGCCGACACGGACTCCGCGCGGAACGCGTAGCCGGAGGAACTCATGCGGATGCGGGGGGTCAGCGTCTCCCCGCCGATCGAGATCTCGAGGAAGCGATCGCCCCCCGCGAACACGCTCGGATCGATCGGATCCGGCGTGTCACCGTCCCCGAGGAACGCACTGACGACGCCGTTGACCGGGGTGACGGTGTGGGTCTCGGGTCCCCACAGTGCGGTGCCCCCGGACTCGACACCGAAGATCGAGAACTGGACCGCCGTCCCGGCGGCCACCGGGGCGCCGTTGGCGTCGACGAGGCGGGACTGGAACGGGATCGTGGAAGGAACGGCGGCCCAAGTCAGGACAGGAAACGCCAGCAGGACGCCGGCGAGCGGGAGACGGCGGAACATCGGAAACCTCCTGGGGGCGGCGACATGCGCCGTGCGGGTGCGAAACTGCCCTCCTCGTTTGCCCGGCTCCGAAGATCTCCCGCCCTCCCCCGTCCCGCCCTTCCGTGGTACCCTGGCCCGGCCTTTGATTCACCCACTCCCACTCTCGATAACGGGAGACCGCATGGCACCTTCCGTGGACGAGCTCCTCTCGTTTTTCGACGAGACGCGCTTTCTCCCCTCGCTCCGCGCCCGATCCAAGGCCGGAGTGCTCAAGGAACTCGCCGGCGCCTTCGCCGAAGATCCGGACATTCGTCACCAGGAAGTCCTCCTCGAAGCCCTGACCGCCCGCGAGAAGCTGGGGTCGACCGGAATCGGCAAGGAGGTCGCGATCCCGCACAGCCGGACGCTCTCCGTGCCGAACCTCAAGGCCCTGGTGGCTCGGTCCAAGAGCGGCGTGGCCTGGGGCGCCCCCGACAAGAAGTCGGTGAAGCTGTTCTTCGTGGTCGTCGCGCCGCCGCAGGATCGGGCGAACCTCTACCTGCCGTTGCTCGGGGCGCTCGTGAGCGCGGTCCAGGCCAAGGGCAGCCGCGACGCCCTGCTCTCGGCCGAGGACTGGGGCGGGATGCGCTCCGCGCTGGAGGAGGCGCTCCGTGGCTGAGACCCAGCGGCTGGCCGCCCTCCAGGACATCGACGTGATGATCCGCGAACGGAAGAACGAGGAAGAGCTCGGTTTCTCCACCGAGGGGCTCGAGACCCTCGAGGAGGCCCGCGCCAAGCTCGCGGCCGAGGTCGACTCCCGACTCCTGCGTCTCTACGAGCGTCTCGCCAAGCGGTACGACCGGGCCGTGGTGCCGGTCGTCGAGCACCGGTGCGTGGGGTGCTCGATGGCGGTGCCGACCTCGAAACGGAAGTCGGGGGAGGACCGCCGGACCAAGAGCGTGGTCACGTGCGAGAGCTGCGGGCGAATCCTGTTTTTCGTGTGACGCGCGCCCCTTCCGGCCCGCTCGCGTCCGGCCCGGCCAGGAGACCCGAGTGACCGTGACCGACTTCGACCGGTTCGCCGCCAAGATGCGGGCCGAGGATCTGCCCGAGATCGCGATCGACACGTTCCGGTGGTACTGGGAGCGTCTCCGCGAGGGCTCCACGGGATTGCTCCCCGAGAAGGACCTCGTGCCGGTGGACACGCTCCCCGACTCCGAGGAGCTCACGGGCACGCGCGACGCCGGCGTCGACGCCCTGGCGCGCACCGTGGTCCTGAAGCTGAACGGCGGACTCGGCACCGGCATGGGACTGACCTGCGCCAAGTCGCTGCTGCCGGTGAAGGACGGCCTCTCGTTCCTCGACATCACGGCGCGTCAGGTACTCCACCTCCGACACGAGCACCAGGTGAAGCTGCCGCTCGTACTCATGAACAGCTTCCGCACCCGCGAGGACTCGCTCCGCGCGCTCGGATCCTACGAAGAGCTCCCGTGTCCGGGGCTGCCGATGGATTTCCTCCAGCACAAGGTGCCGAAGGTTCGCACGGACGACTACGGTCCGGCGGAGTGGCCGGAGGATCCCGACCACGAGTGGTGCCCGCCCGGTCACGGGGACATCTACACCGCGCTGGTCACGTCGGGCATGCTCGCCACCCTGCGGAGTCGCGGCTACGAGTACGCGTTCGTCTCGAACTCCGACAACCTCGGTGCCGTGCTCGACCTCGACATCCTCGGATGGTTCGCGCGGGAGCGACTGCCATTTCTCATGGAAGTGGCGGATCGCACCGAGGCGGACAAGAAGGGCGGCCACCTCGCGCGCCATCGCGACGGGCGGCTCATCCTGCGCGAGGTCGCCCAGACCCCGGCCGACGAGACGGAGCACTTCCAGAACGTCGGGCGCCACCGCTTCTTCAACACGAACACGCTCTGGGTCAACCTCGCCACGCTCGAGCGGGTGATGGCCGAGCGGGATCACGTGCTCGGATTGCCGATGATCGTCAACGAGAAGCCGATCGACCCCACGAACGAGACGTCGCCGCGCGTGTGGCAGCTCGAGAGCGCGATGGGAGCCGCGATCTCGGTGTTCGAGGGCGCGCAGGCGATCCGCGTGCCGCGCGAGCGGTTCGTGCCGGTGAAGACGACGAACGACCTCCTCGGGCTGTGGTCGGACGTGTACGTCCTCACCGAGGACCAGCGCGTGGTGCCCGCACCCGCGCGCGCGGTGGGTGACCTCGTCGTCGACCTCGATCCCCGTCATTACAAGCGCATCGACCAGCTGATCTCGCACTTCCCCAAGGGGCCGCCGTCGCTCGCGAACTGCCGACGGCTCGTGATTCGCGGCGACATCCGGTTCGGCGTCCATTGCGTGTTCCTCGGCAACGTGGAGCTCCGTCACGACGGCCCCGAACCGCTCGAAGTCCCCGACGGCGAGGTCTTCGACTGAGCGACGCGCGCTTTCCGGCCGACCGGCCGCCGCGCGCGAAGACGCGCCTCGGTCTCGCGCTCGGTGCCCTCGCCTGCTTCGGGATCGCGCGGGGACTCGCCTCGCGACCGGGCCTCGCGGAGATCGTCATCCGCCCCGGCGCCGAGATCAGCTATCTGCTCTCGCGTTTGCTCTCGCCGCTGCCGTTCGCGGTCGTCGAGGTCGTGCTCGCGCTCTGGATCAGTCAACGCCTGTTCACGATCGGACGCGCACTGGCCGAACTTATCCGCCCTCGACGTTGTCTGCGGAACGCCGCGTCGTCCGCGGTG
>JAGQIB010000507.1 GCA_020431545.1 Gemmatimonadota bacterium | reverse complement strand
GGTGCTGCCTCGAGTCGACGGCCACGTGCAGCCGCTGCTGTCGTTCTGGGAGGCCGGTGCAGCGGAATGGCTGATCCGGCAGGCGCCTCGCGCGGGAGAAGGGCCGCGCGCCCTTGCCGACCGCGCGGATTGCGCGACGCCCGACGTGCCGGCGGCGATCGCGTCCGCGTGGCAAGACTACGACACGCCCGAGGAACTCGCGCGCCGCGCTACCAGACGGTGCTGATCGAGAGCGACGAGAAGTCGCCGGCGAGCCGCGCGATCCAGGCGACGTTCCAGGCGATCGACGCGAGCAGCGCGACCCGCACGACGATCCGCAGCCACGCGACGCGGAGCGCCCCGAGTCCCCACCCGAGCGCGACGCTCGCCGCCGGCACGAGCAGGCACAGGTGCTTCGTCTGACGCCAGTCGGTGAGCGTGAACAGAACCGCGCCCACGAGAACCCACAGCGAGAGCGTACCGAGCGCGTCCGTTCGCTCGCTGCCCTCGGTCGCGCGCAACGAGCGCGCCGCCGCCACGCCGGCCGCCGCCACCGCGACTCCCGCCAGCAGAGTCCACCCCCAGCCCATGTGACTCGCGAACTCGAGCCACAGCGCCGGGCGCGACGGATACACGGCCTTCCCCGCCCGCGTCAGGACCTCTCCGCCCGAGAAGCGCCCGACCCCGTGTTCGAGCAGATGATCCGCCACGAACTCGGCCGGCGCGATCCAGAGACCCCAGACCCAGAACGCGAGCGTGCCGATCGCGAGCCCGAGCAGAAGCGGCACCGCCGGCGCGAACGCACGGGGCGTGCGGGCCGCCACCGCGCGCGCCACCCGCCACGCGCCGACCGCCGCGCCCGGCACGAGCGCCTTCTGGTTCGCGAGGGCGGCGAGCACGCCGGCGCCGTAACCGGAGCGCGCGCCGCCGACCCTTCCCGTGGCGAGTCGCGTCGCGGCGAGAAACGTCGCGGCGGTGAGCGCGTAGTATCCGCCGTACGCGGACCGCACCGCGATCTCGGGCAGCGTCACGTAGGTGACGGTCACCAGGGACGCGTCGAGCGGCGAAGCGCCGAGGCGTCGCATCCAGGCGAACAGGAGCACCGCCACCGTCCCCGCGAGCGCGAAGTTCGGAGCGCGGGTCGCCGTGAGCACGGGCGTCGCGAGGAACGGCTGGTAGACGTCGTGGTACCACTGGAAGCTGCGGTCCGCGCGACGATCCCGCTCCCGGAACGCGCGCACGGCGGCCTCCAGGCGACCGGGCGCCACGCGCGGTCGCTGCTGATCACGCGCCGTGACGGCCGCGTCGTACGGGGGGCGCACCGCTTCCAGGTCGTCGCCGAGCGCGAGCGTTGCGGCATTCAGCGCGTGCAGCAACGGCGGATGGGCAAAGAAGTACAGCGTGCTGCGGTTCGTGAGGCACAGGGGCTCGAGATCGTGCACGAGTCCGAACGCCGTTCCCTGCACCTCGGAGTCCTGATCCTCGAGCGGCGGCACCACCGACGTTCCCATCCACGCCGCGAACAGGAGCGCCAGCACGCCGAAGATCCACGCCCCGGGCTCCCGTCGCGGGCCCGGCACCCGACCGCCCCACGACGCGCCCCAAGCGCCGGTCGTCAACGTGGCGAATCCGAGCAAGGCCGCGAACACGCGCGGTCCCGGTTCGAGTCCCGCCACCCGCAACGTGACCGCCACGCCGACGTTCAGCAGCACGGCCGCGCCGATCGCGCGGACGAACCAGCGCGCGGTCCCCGACCCGCCGGGGAGCATCGCCCCCGCCGCTCCGGGCATCGCCACGCCGGCCAGCGCGAGCCAGACGCCCGCGAGCCACCCCTCGCCCGGCACTCGACCGAGCAACACGATCGGGAGATACGGAACGGCGAGCGCCGCGAGGAAGAGGACGCGCGTCAACGCGCCAGCCATTCGCTGATCTCTCCGAGCGTCGATTCGTCCGTGGTCGGATCGTTCAGCAGGCGATCCGCGATCTCGTGCGCCTCGGCGATCTCTCCGAGATCCACGAGCGCGAGCGCCCGGTGCCACTGGATCGCGGGCAGATCGCCCTCCGGCTGGCGCAGCGCCGTCTCGAACTCCTCACGCGCGCGCTCGGCCTCGCCCCGCGCGAGGTACACCATGCCGAGCGTGTCGCGGTAGTACGGATCCTCGGGAGTCCATTCGACGGCCTCGCTCGCCAGGCGCAACGCCTCGTCCAGGTCCCGATCGTGCTTCTGCAGGAACCACGCGAAGGCGTTCTTCAGGTCGGCGTCGTGCTTGAAGCCGCGCAGCGCCCGCCGGAACGACTCGTGCTCCGCGTCGTACTTGCCCATCTCCTCCTGCAGATCCACGACGTCGAGGATCGCCGGCACGTCGGGATTCGGCGCATCGAGCATCAGCGCCTCGGCCTCCTCGAACGCCCCCCGACCGCGCAGCATCGCGAACAGACGTCGACGGGACGCGAGGTCGAACTGCACCTTCGCGAGCGCCCGCCGCAACGCGTTCTCGGCTTCCTCCCGCATGCCGTGCCGCAGGTAGAGGTCGGCCATGCCGCGCTGAACCGCGTCGTTCGTGGAGATCTCGTAGAGGAAGATCGTGCCGTCGCCGATCACCGCGTCCGGCTTCACGCCGTCGAGCCACGGATACGCGGGGCCGCCCTCGGGATTGCGGTAGTAGATCCCCTGGCGGTTCGTGGCGCTCATGAGCAGCCACTGCTCGCCTTCCGCCGGCATCGTCTTCCATGGATCCCGCGACAGCGCGCGCTGCGTTGGTGGGAGTAGCTGCCAGTCCAGCCCCTCCACGAACGGGCTGGCCGTGCCGAAGTAGCACAGCACCGCGTGCGTCGCGCCGCGTGCCCGCAGCTCCCGCGACGCCGCCGAGAGGTCCTGGCCCCAGTCGAGGTTCGAGTCGCCGAGGTAGCGGTACCCGCCGCCGGTCGCGCGCGCAATCTCGTTGAAGAACGGCAGATAGTGCGGGAACGCCACGAGCGTTCCTGCCGCGTGCCACAGGAGCAGCCCCGCCACGGACACGAACGCGAGCAACCCGTGCGGCCAGCCCCCGCCCGCGAACGGGCGCGACGCGAGCAGGATCGCGAACGGGAACATCGGCAGAAGATGACGCACCCCGAGGCCGAGATTCGCGAGGAGGTTCGTGGCGAGGACGAGGGCCGGCGGCGCGAGCAGGAACACGAGATCGGCCGGGCGGCGCCGACCGCGAACGATCGCGTGGCCGAGCCCGAACAGCGCGAGGGCCAGCAGAGGAAGGCTGGTCTTCACCCCGAGCGTCAGCAGCGGCGACCACCACGTCCCGGTGTCGCTCGGTCGTCCGAGCAGGTAGACCGGATGTCCCGCCTCCGTGAACAGGATGATGTCCTTCATGCCGCGCGCGAAATCCGCGGAGGGCCACGGAATGCTCGCCATGATCTCGAACGGGACCCGGCGCAGGAGCGACATGCTCTCGGGTGTCACCCCGCGGCCGGTCATGCCCAGCGCCCGGATCGTGGTCCAGTCGAACGGAAACGCGTAGCACACCCAGACCGCGAGCTCCGTGGCGACGAACGCGGCGAGCAGGAACATCACGGGATGGGCGAGACGCGGGGTGCGACGACCGGGCAGCGGCCACGCGGCGAGCAGCAGCCACACCGGACCGTAGGAGAACGCCGAGAACTTCGTGACCATGGAACCGGCCACGCAGGCGGCCGCCGCGAACGTCCAGCGCAATCGCCCCGTTCGACGCGCCTGCCACAGACACGCGGCGGCGCCGGTCACGAACAGCGTGAGCGGAACGTCGGTGGTGACGAGCCGCGTGTGCGCGAGTGCCGTCGGCGAGAAGGTCCACAGCGCGAGGGCGACGAGCGCCGCCGCCGGCCCGTGCATCGCGCGCGCCCAGGTCCAGATCAGGAGTCCGAGGATCGCACCGAGCAACACGAGCGGCAGGCGACCGGCGAACACGATTCGCCGGTAGTCGGCGCCCGACTCGTACAGCATCGCGCGTCCGAAGTCCCACTGCTCACCCGCCCGCCACGCGTCGAGCGTGGTGTCCGCCTTGGCGCCCGCCACGGTGGCGGCCGCGCCGGCCAGCAGCTTCGGGAAGGCCGGATGCTCGGCGTTCAGGCGGAAGTCGTGCACCTGCACGTAGGACACGCCGGCGGGGAGGTGCGCGGTCTCGTCGAACGTCGGGTTCTTACCGCGCATCGACGCGAGGGCGAGCGAGACGAACGCGACCGCCAGCAGCGAGACCACGATTCGTTCGGGTCGACCGATCTTTCCGTAGCTGCGGTCAGGCATCCGCGCGCCTCACGTTCCGGAGGATCCGCGGCAGCGACAGGAGCATCGCGAGCGCGTCTTCCAGGGG
>JAGQIB010000506.1 GCA_020431545.1 Gemmatimonadota bacterium | reverse complement strand
GAAAAGCTGTTCGACGCGCCGCTGAGCACCGCGGAGCCGACGTTCCTGTTCACGTTCCCGGACGCGGGCGACTTCCCGTACTACTGTCGCCCGCACCGGACGCTGGGCATGACCGGCGTGATCCACGTGGAAGGGGCGACGAGCGTGGACGACGGAGTCGAGTCGGAGAGCTGGGCCGAGGTGAAGCAGGCCCATCGCTAGCCTCGTTCGCGCGACGTGACGGAAATGGGACGGCGCCGGGAAGGTGCCGTCCCTCTTCGTTCCGTGCTGGACCCGACCGGCCCGGACCGATCGGACCAAGAGTGTTTCGGTCGGGCCGGCACGCCGACTCGGATCGGTCAGCCCTGACCGCCGAGCCAGTTCTCCGGATCGCCGGGCGGTGGCGTGTTGCCGTCCGCCGGGTCCGGGCCGCCCCCGCCACCACGGACGAGCTCGGCTTCTTCCGGCCGGAGATCGAGATTTCTCTCCATCGAGGTCCTCCAGGATCAGCAAGTGGGATGACGGGGGCGTGGTCGTTCCAGCCCCCGTCGGAGAGAGACGGACGCGGTCGGATTCCTCCGACTCGTGTTCGTTCTCGGGTTCTAGTTCTGGCCGTCCGACCAGCTGTCGGGATCGCCCTGGGTCGGCGGGCCTCCGTCGAAGATCGGTCCCGGGCCGCCGCCGAGCACGATCTCGGCCTCCTCCGGACGGAGTTCGATGAGCTTGTCCATGCTTCTTCCTCCCAGTGTCGAGGGATCGAAGCGGTGCCTCCGCTTCCCGAGAAGGAGACGGACGATCGGAGGGCCCTCCGATGCCGATCAGCCCCGGGGATCCCCGAGGAAGAGCAACGCGCAGCCGACCACCGCGGCGATTGCGCCGATCGTCGCTCGACGCGTAACCACCTCGCCGCGCAGCCGCGCGATCGGCAGGAGGAGAATCGGGACGATCGACATCAGGGTCGCCGCAATCCCGGCTTCCGTCAGGCGGACGGCGAGGAGCGAGAGGGACACTCCGGCGAACGGTCCGAAGATCGCGCCGACGAGGGTCTGCGCCTGCGCGCGGCCGTTCCGGAACCCGGCGACGAAGCGGGGCCATCGCCGCATCGCCGTGAAAACGAGGGCGAATCCGATCGAGCCGGCGATCACCCGGATCTGGTTCGCGGCGAACGGGTCGGGATACTCGCGCATCCCGATCTTGGAGAATACGAGTCCGACCGCCTGCCCCGCCGCACCTCCCAGCGCCAGGAGGATCCCGCGCAGCGAAGGGGACGACATGCGCCCGCTGGCATCCGGTGCGCGCTCGCGCACGACCCAGGCCACTCCGCCCACGGTCAGCACGAGTCCGAGCCATTCGACGGGCGAGAGCCGCTCGCCGAGCGCCGCCATGCCCACCAGCGCGGTCATCGGGGGGACGAGCGCCATGATCAGCATCGACATGCGGGCGCCGAGGTCCACGAACGCCCGAAACAGGCACAGATCGCCGAACGCGAAGCCGATCAGGCCGGAGATCACGAGCCACTTCCAGGCTTCGGGTGGGGCGTCGGTCGGCCAGGCGTGGCCGCGGAGCACCAGGTTCAATCCCGCGAGTAGTCCGACCGCCCAGAGCAGGCGAACGAGATTGACCGTGAGCGACCCGATGCGGCGTCCGGCGGCCTCGAACGACAGCGACGTCACCGTCCAGCAGACTGCGGTTCCCAGGGCGGCGAGCTCACCCGCGTGGGGGAGATTCACGGCCTTTGGCCTCCGTTGAGCGAATCGCGGGAGTGAAGCGCATTCGCCTTCGGTCGGCAAGCAGCCTTCGCGGGGGCTGGGCGGGAGCGGGCAACTCTCGGAAGATTGCGCCGGCTGTTGCAATGTCGGCAGCGAGTAAAGAAAGTTATCGTTGACACCGGCCGGTGGCCGTGACATCCTACGTGCGTGCCGGGACTCGGGATGCGGGCCTCCGCCCCCCTGCCTCCCCCCGGGCGCTCGGTCTGGCACAGCGGCAACCAGGCCCCCATCGGCTCAACTCGGGAGTACATCATGTCGGTGGTCGCGGGACTTCGGTTCCTCCCCCTCGTCGCACTCGGATTCTCTCCGGCCGCGGCCGGCGCTCTGACGCTCGCCGCCGGGATCGCGGACGACTTCCAGAACGGTCCGGACTTCGTGGCCCCGAGCGCGTCGCTCGTCTTCGTGCTCGGAGGATTCGGCGGAGTCCAGAACTACGATCTCGTGGCGGGGGTCAACGGCTCGAACGATCGCCAGGTGGCGCACACCTTCACCGGACTCACGGGGATCGGTGGCGCCACCCTCGAGATCCGCATCCGTGGCGGACTGGATTCCGGCGTGATCAACGACGGGATCTTCCTCTCGTTCGTCGATTCACCGCTCGACGTCTACCACGACGAAGTCGCCTGGCGCCGGAGCTTCGGTCCGGTCGCCGCGACCCTCCCGGCTTACCCCCAGGCGGATCCCGGGCTCCTCGGAGCGTGGGCGGCGGGGGACGAGGTCACGTTGACGTTGAACCTCGCTTCGTTGCCCACCGCGACGGGGGGGACCGTCAACCTGGTCCCGATGATCGCTTCGCGCGGCTTCCTCGACGTGAACGTCAGTGACGACTCCGGCGTCGACTACGCCGTCCTGCATGCGACGCCGCCCGCGACCGACGCCCCGTCCGTCGCCGGCGCCTCGCCCGACCTCGAGATCTTCCCGAATCCGTTCCGTGCGCAAGCGCAGCTCCGGCTTGCCCCCGAGCGCACGGGCGCGGCCGATCTGGCCGTGCTGGACGTCCAGGGAAGGGTGGTCCGGGTGCTGTGGCGCCACGACTGGGGCCCGGTCGCGGGGACGTTGCGGTGGGACGGCCGGGACGATGCCGGCAACCTCACGCCGTCCGGCGTCTACTGGGTTCGTCTGAAGGGTGTCGAAGGCACGGAGACCCGCAAGGTCACGCGTCTCCGGTAGCGGCGGAAACCACGGGCCCGCGCTGGCAGCCGGGCGCGATCTCTAGCGGGCGGCCGACTCTCCCGGAGTCGGTCGCCCGATGCTTTTCGGGGCCTGGCTCCGGCGCCGTTCCACGAGCGACCGGATCGCCGCCACCCACTCGTTCACGATCCGGTAGTACGTCGGCAGGACGATCAGGGTGAGCACGGTGCTGCTGAGGAGCCCTCCGATGAGCGCCCGCGCCATGGGGTAGTACTGCGCGTCCGCCATGTGCGCTCCCGACATCGCGAGCGGAAGCAGTCCGAGGATCGTCGTCCCCGCGGTCATCAGGATCGGGCGCATCCGATCGCCGCAACCCGTGAGGATCGCCTCCTCCATCGGCTTGCCGAGCTGACGCTGATGGTTCACGTGGTCGACCAGAACGATGCCGTTGTTCACCACGATTCCGATCAGGATCACCATGCCGATGAACGCCATGATGTTGAACGGCGTTCCGGTCGCCATCATCAGCCACACCACGCCGAGCGACGCGAACGGCACGCATCCCATCACGATCCCCGGATGGACCAGCGATTCGAACAGACTCGCCATCACGAAGAACACGCACATCAGTGCGAGGATCAGGTTGATCCCCATCTCGTTGTTCTGTTCCTGGGCCCGGCGAATCCTCGAGCCGAAGTTCCAGGCGTAGCCGAACGGCATCTCCACGTCGTTCATCACGGCGCGGACCTTGTCGAGGCCGTCGTCGAGGCGGTCGCCGTTCCAGGAGCCGCGCAGCGTCACGCCGGTGCGGCGATCCTGGCGATGAATCGTCTGCGGGCTTCGCTCGAACGCGAAGTCGGCCACCTGGCCGAGCAGCACCGGCCGGCCGTTCTCCACCGCGATCAGCGTGGTGGCGAGATTTTCGATCGATTCCGCGTCGTCCGGCAGGAGCGAGACGGAGAGATCGATCTCCTTCTTGCCCGTGTTCAGACGGGGGAGCCAGGTGCCTCGGTAAGTCAGCCCGAGCACCTGCGCGATGTTGTCCGCGCGGACGCCGTGGCGCCCGGCCTTGTCGCGGTCGATTGCGATCTGGATCTCGGGATGACCCTGGTCGAAGTCCGAGAACACGTCCGTCACGCCGTCGATCGCCTGCAGCCGACGTTTCACCTCGACCGCGATCTCCTCCAGGTACTCGGTCTCCTCCCCGGAGATCGTGACCTCGAACGCCTTGGCGCCGGTGTCGTTCCCCTCCTCGTCGCCGAAGCGATACTCGAGTCCCGCCTGCACGGGCAGGTGCTCCCGCAGGTCCTTGCGCACGGACTCGAGCCGCTCCGGCGAAAGATCACCCTCCCGGAAGAACAGCGAGAATCCCGCGTAGTCGGCGCCCCAGAACGCGTAGACGTCCCGGAGACCGAGGTCCTCGCGGCGGGTCTCCAGATAGTCTTCCACGGTCTCCACATAGGACTGCGAGGTTCGCTTGTCCACGGCTCCGGTGTAGCGGAAGGCGATGCGGAGCCGCTCGTGCTTCACGCCCTCGTCGCTCTCGACGTCCGGCTTGAATCCGGTGATCACGATCAGGCCCACCGTGAGGGCGAGAGTGAGCGGAACGAGCAGGAATCCGGTGAGTCGCGGCCGGCGGATCGTCGTCCAGCGGAGCAGCGACTCGTAGTGGCGCCGGAGCCGCTCGAGTCCCGGCGGCTCGGCGGCTTCGGGCCGACCTCCGCGGGCCATCCAGACCGACATCGCGGGGATCACCGTGAGGCTCACGAGAAGCGACGCCACGATCGTCACGCTGATCGTGGCGCCCACCGTCCCGAGCCACACGGCGAGCTCGTTCTTCTTCGTGACCACGATCGGCGCGAACACGATCACCGTGGTCAGCGTGGAGGCCACGATCGCGCGCCCGACGTCCTTCGTGCCGCGCAGCGCGGCCGCGACCGGGGAGGCGCCGAGGTGACGACGCCGATGGATCGACTCCAGGACCACGACCGCGTTGTCGACGAGCATGCCGATCCCGAGCATCAATCCCATCATGGACAGCACGTTGAGATTCCCGCCCGACAGGTACAGCCAGATCCCCGTGACGAGGATCGAGATCGGGATGGAGAGGGAAACGAGCAACGTGAGTCCGACGCGCCGCAGGAAGACGTACAGCACCACCATCGAGAGCGCCGATCCGAACAGCCCGGCCTTCCACAACCCTTCGAGCGAGTTCGTGATCTGATCGGCCTGGTTGAAGAACGTGAAGCAGTCGATTCCGCGCAGCGCCGGGTCGAGGTTGATCTCCTCGAGGGTGCGCTCGACCTCGCGACAGACCTCCACCGTGTTGAACCCGGACGCCTTCTGGATCCAGAAAGCGATCGCGAACTCGCCGTTCAGGTGCCGGCCGTAGCTCGGCGCCGGCGCCGCGTAGACGAGCTCGGCCACGTCCGCGAGCCGGAGCCCCCGATCGTCGATCGGGAGCTCACCGAGCTCGTCCATGCTGTGGATGCCGGACACGGTCCGGACGTCGTAGCGCAGGCCCTGGTCGGTCACGCGACCCACCGCGAGATCCACGTTCGCGGCGGCGAGCTCCTGGAACAGCCGCTCCACGTCCACGTTGAACTCGCGGATCTTGTCGATGCGCAGATAGACCGCCCCGATCGTGGGATTCACGCCGTCGATGCCCACCTGGCCCACGCCGGGGATCTGCTGGAGCGGACGGACGATCTTCTGATCGATGAGGTCCCAGTTCTCGGAGAGGTCGCGCCCCTTCGCGGAGATGCGCCCCTCGATCACCGGGATGTCGTTCGAGTTGAACGTGAAGAGGAAGATGTCGCGCACGTCGCTCGGCAGGTCCGGACGCGCCTGGTCGATCTTCTCCTGGACCTCCATGCGGAGGACGTTCACGTCGCGCCCCCAGTCGAAGTCCACGCCGATGAACGCCTGGTCCTCGTCCGACTCGCTGAAGATCTCCCGGACGCCCCCGAGGGTGGCGAGGATCTCCTCGATCGGGCGCGCGATGTCGCGCTCGACCTCGGTGGGAATCCCGCCGGAGTAGGGGACCACCACCCCGATGAACGGGAACTCGACCTGCGGCAGGAACGCGAGCGGCAGACGGGC
>JAGQIB010000019.1 GCA_020431545.1 Gemmatimonadota bacterium | reverse complement strand
GTGGGAACGATCTTCCTCGGCGTCGTTCTGATGAACTTCCTCGTGGTTCACCGGGCTTCCCTGCTCAACTTCTACTATCTGCCGGTCCTCGTGACCGGCCTGTTCCTCGGGTTGCGCTCGTCGCTCGCGGCGAGCCTGCTCTCGGTGGGCTTCGTGTCCCTCTTCAACGCGATCGACCCGACCCGGTTCGCGCTGGAGGCGACGGCGGCGGAGAGCTGGGGAACGATCGCGCTGTGGGGCTGCTTCCTGGTGCTCACGAGTCTCGTCGTGGGAACACTGCACGAGCGCAACGTCGACCGGCACGCGCAGCTCCGGCAGGCCTACCTCGGGACGCTCGAGATCCTCACGAAGTACCTGGAGTCCGGGGGCGAGCACGCGCTCGGTCACTCCACGCGCGTGTCGCACCTCGCGACCGACGTCGCGCGGCGACTCGGCCTGTCCGACGAGCGCATCGAGAACTGTCGGGTGGCGGGTCTCCTTCACGACGTGGGGCGCGTGGAGATCGCCGGAGACCTCGAAGGCCGTTCGGATCTGAGCGACGCGGAGCGCGAGGCGCTCGAACCGTACTCGCAGCGCGGTGCGCGGATGATCGACGCACTCGGCGAGATGTTCCGCGACGTCGTGCCGATCATCGAATACCACCAGGACCCGTACGCCGAGGACGGCCGCGTCAACGAGTACGTCCCCATCGAGGCCCACATCGTGGCGGCCGCGGACACGTTCGATCAGATCGTGTCGGGAGGTCCCCGCCGGGCCGGCAACCCGCCCGACGTCGCCCTCGCGGAACTCGAGAAGTGGTCGGGTTCGCAGTACTCGCCCTCCGTGGTGGAGGCGATCAAGCGTACGGTGCCCCGCTCCGTTCCGCGCGCTCCGGTCCGGGTCCCGGCCTGATCGATCCGCACCGAGAAGGACTGACCTCCCGCCACGCCCGTGCTAGCGTGCGGGCATGAATCACGCCGTCACCTCCGATCCCGCCCTCACCATCTCGATCGCGCTCGCGGCCGGACTCGTCGCGCAGACGATCGCCCACCACATTCGCGTGCCCGGACTCGTGCTGCTGCTGATCACCGGCGCCTTGCTGGGACCCGACGCGCTCGGGCTCGTCCAGCCGGAGTCGCTCGGGCACGCACTGCACACGCTGGTCGGCTTCGCGGTGGCGGTCATCCTGTTCGAAGGCGGGCTCAATCTCGACGTCGGGCGTCTGAAGCGGGAATCCCGCGCCATCCAGCGACTGATCACGCTCGGCGCGCTCATCACCGCGGTCGGCGCCACGCTCGCGGCCCGTGCCATTCTCCAGTGGGAGTGGCGCTCCTCCATCCTGTTCGGAACCCTCGTGATCGTGACCGGCCCGACCGTGGTGGGACCGCTGGTCCGACGAATCCGTCTCAAGAAGCACCTGCAGACCGTGCTCGAGGGCGAAGGCGTGCTGATCGACCCGATCGGCGCGATCGTGGCGGTCGTCGCGCTCGACGTGGCGCTGCAGCCCTCCGCGACGTCGCTCGCGATGGGTGTGCTCGGGATCGTCGCGAGCCTCGGCGTGGGCTGCCTGCTCGGCTTCGCGGGAGGCTGGGGGATCGCGCGACTGCTGCGGCTCGAGCACTTCGTGCCGGAAGGACTCGAGAACGTGTTCGCGCTCTCGATGATCCTGGCCCTGTTCCACGTGAGCAACGCGCTGCAGCCGGAGAGCGGCATCGCGTCCGTCACGATCGCCGGCGTGCTGGTGGGCAACACCCGCACGCGGGTCCACCGCGATCTGCGCGAGTTCAAGGAACAGCTGACGGTGATGCTGATCGGCATGCTGTTCGTGATTCTCGCCGCCGACGTTCGCTTCGCCGACCTCCGCGCGCTCGGTACGCGCGGGCTCTGGGTCGTGGTAGTGCTGATGTTCGTGATCCGGCCGATCAACGTGATCGCGTGCACGTGGGGCACCGGGCTCTCCGTGAAGGACAAGGTTTTCCTCTCCTGGATCGCGCCCCGGGGAATCGTGGCCGCGGCCGTGGCGTCGTTCTTCGCGCTCCGTCTGAACGATGCGCAGATCGAGGGCGGCACGACGCTCCGGGCGCTCGTCTTCCTCGTCATCGCCGTCACCGTGGTCCTGCAGGGCCTCACGGGAGGACTCGTCGCCCGGATGCTCGGTCTTCGGCGCGCCACCGGTCGCGGCTGGGCGATCCTCGGAGCGAACCCGCTCGGGCTCGCGGTGGGGAAGGCCGTTCGCGAGCACGGCGAGGAAGTGGTGTTCCTCGACGCGAGCGGCGACGCCACGAATGCCGCCCAGGAAGAGGGCTTTCAGGTCATCTTCGGCAACGCGCTCAAGGAGTCCACACTCTTGCGCGCCGGAGTGGAGGACCTCGGCGGCTGCGTGGGGCTCACCGCGAACGAGGAGGTGAACCTCCTGTTCGCCACGAAGGTCCGCGACGAGTTCAAGGTCAAGCGAAGCTGCGCGGCCCTGAACTCACGCGGAGGCCGCGTGACCCCCGAGATGCTGGAGGAGGCGGATCTGCAGATCGCGTTCGGCGCCCCGCAGGATCTCGCGCTCTGGGAGTCGTGTGTCCGACGCGGGTTCGGCGAGATCCAGCGGTGGATCCGTGAGGCGGACGAGGCCGAGACGGAGGGGAAGGGTCTGATCGCCGAGGAGCAGCGGGAGAACGTCCTGCCGCTCGCGCGAGTCCGGGGCACGCGGGCCGAGCCGGTGGACGACCGGACGACGCCCAGGCGCGGCGACGTCTTCCTCTTCCTCGTCTACCGGGAGAAGGCCGCGGAGGCCGCCGGCTGGCTGCGCGCGAACGGTTGGAAGCCGCCGGTGGAGGAACCGTCGCCCGCCGACGAAGAGACGGAGACCGATGCCGAGGTCCCGACGTCGGGAGTGTGAGTCCAGCGGTCCCGACCATCCGGGCGGGGAAGCGCGCGATCATGGCCCCCGAGAGATCCGCCCCGCCCCCCACCGGCGATGAAGCTCGGCCGCGGCCCGCAGGGTGCCGAGATGGACGTCGACCGTGGTGTCGATGTCCCGCCCGTAACCGCCGGCCATCGTGACCGCCACCGGCGAACGCGCCCGCTCGCACGCCCGGAACACGAGCTCGTCGCGCCGGGTCAGCCCGTCCCGCGTCAGCGCGAGCCGCCCCAGGCGATCGTTCTCGTGCGGGTCGGCGCCGGACACGTAGATCGTGAGCTCGGGATCGGCGGCGTCGAACGCCCGGTCGAGTGCCCCGGCCACGAGCGAGAGATACTCCTCGTCGCCCGTCGCGTCGGGCAGTGCGAGGTCGACGTCGCTCGGCACCTTGCGAAACGGGAAGTTCCTCGCCCCGTGCACCGACAACGTCACCACGTGCGGATCATCCGCGAAGATCGCCGCCGTCCCGTTGCCCTGATGGACATCGAGATCCACCACGAGCGCACGCGTCACCAGGCCCTCGCGCTGCAGGACCCGCAGCGCGACCGCTGCGTCGTTGAACACGCAGTACCCCTCGCCGTGATCCGCGAACGCGTGATGTGTGCCGCCGGCCAGGTTCGCCGCCACGCCTTCCGTCCGCGCGACCCGCGCCGCCGCGATCGTGGCCCCCACGGAACGTCGCGATCGTTCCACCATCTCCGGCGACCAGGGAAAACCGAGGCGACGAATCTCGGCCGGCTCGAGCCCGCCGTCGCGCACGCGCTCCACCCAGTCGCGATTATGAACGAGCAGCAACTCGTCGTCGGTGGCGGCCGGCGCCTCGCGCACGTCGCCCGCGGTCAGGATCCCCTCCGAGAGCACTCGCTCCCCGAGGCGCGCGTACTTCTCCATCGGGAACCGGTGCCCCGCGGGCAGCGGCAGCACGAAGCGATGGCTCGAGAACGCGATCACGCGTCAGGGTCGCGGATGGACGTAGAAGCCGACCGAGTCCACCGAGGCCGACCCGAACAGACCGATCCCACCTTCTACCCGGAACAGCGGCCGCTCGAACGAGTCGCCGGCCGAGCCGCCGAAGCCGGGACCGCCGCCGCCGAAGTCCGGCGACGTCCGGATCAGGTCGTACCAGTTCTCGTCGATCGCGTACGCGCGGAGCCGGTAGCGGCCCTCGTAGTAGATCGCGAGCCACGGCAGACGGAGCGTGCCCTCGTCGCCGGCAATCGCGGGCGACGACTGCGTTCGTTCCAGGTCCGCGATCTGCTCGTCGGAGAGAAAGTCCGGATCGATCACGAGCTCGGAATCCAGGTCCAGACTCTCGATCGAGACCTGGAACGCGGGAACGTCCGGCCGCGTGAACTGCGCCTCCAGCAAGCCCTCGGCGTACGTGACCTGGTTCTCGGGCTGCTCGTAGACGAAGTCCCCGTTCTGTTCGTAGGTCCGGAACGTCTGGCGAACGGTCTCGCTGTCCTCTTCGAGCAGCACCCAGCGGGTCACGTCGAACGCGGGCGGAGTCACGGTCGTGGCGCGCACCTCCCGACCGTCGGCGAGCAGGGCTTGGAAGTAGTAGCGGGTCTCCGGCAGGATGATCGCGGTGGAGTTCGTCTTGAAGCGCCCGCGCACCTCGACGACCGGCTGGTAGGTGACCCGGCTGGATCCTTCTCCCTGGTTGATCTCCATCGAGATCACATCCGGCGCATTCGCCACGAACGGCTGCGAGGGGTCGAGCGCCTCCATCAGGTACAAGTCGGGCATCGGGCGCCCCACGGTCAGGATCGCGTCGAGCACCAGGGTCCCCGCTTCGGACGGGCCGAACAGCTCCCCCGCGTCGCGCTTCGCGGCACAGCCGGAAAGCAGCAACGCCGGCACGATCGCGAGGATCCCTCGCGCGAATCTAGAACTCAAACTCCACCCCCAGACTCGGAATGACGGGCAGCTGCTGCACCACCTCGGCGCCGGCATCGGGCGCGGACGTGTCGTACTGCACGAACCATTCGTTGCGACGGCTGTACAGATTGAACACCTGGATCATGAACTTCGCGGGGCGGCCGAACGCCGTGAAGTCGCGAATCGCCGCGACGTCCATGCGGTGATACGGCAGCAACCGGGCGCTGTTCTTCTCGCCGGGCAGGACGTAGCCGAACTCGGAAACACCCCCGGTGGCGGGATCCCGGATCGAGTAGCGAGCCGTCGCCGGAGTGAACGCCTGTCCGGTGCCGTAGGTCCACGTATCGGAGAAGGTCCAGACGCCGCGCTTCCAGGTCGCCACCGCACTGAAGTCGTGCCGGCGATCGTACTTCGGAGGATACGGCTCGCCGCCGTTGACCTCCGCGAACTCGCGTCGCGTCCAGCCGAGCGTGTATCCGATCCACCCGGTGACGTTCCCGAATCGACGTTCCGCAAAGAGCTCCGCTCCGGCCGCCCAGCCGCTTCCGCCCGTGAGGAAGATCGAGTCCGTGCTCGTGTCGGTGTCGCCCGCCGTCTGTTTGTCGTCGAAACGAACGAGGTCGCGAAGCACGGAACCGTAGCCCTCGACCGTGAACCGCCACTCTCGATTCGGCTCCCACTCCACCCCGAGCACGTTCTGCCAGGAACGCCCCGGTTTCGTCGTCTCGTCGATCGGCAGGTAGAAGTCGCCGCCCGAGAAGCCCTCGGTGGACACGAGCTGCAGATACTGATGATAGAGCCCCGTCGCCGCCCGGAGCCGCGTCGTCTCGCTCAGAGGCCAGACCCCGGATGCGCGGGGCTCCCAGAGAATCCTCTCGCCTTCGCTGAACCGCCTCACCCGGAGACCGAACCGGAGATTCGCGCGCTCACCGAATCGCCAGTCGTCCTCGAAGAACACCGAGGCATCCCACGGCGTCTCGTTCACCGTTCCCTGCGACTCGCCGTTGAAGTCCTGGTCGAGGCGGAATCGATAGAACGACGTTTGCGCACCCATCCGCAGGACCCGGTTGCCCATGTCCCGATTCCAGTCGAGACCGAGCGAACGGTCCTCGAGATCGTTCCCGAACGAGATCGGAGTGGTGAAGATCTGAACGGACGTATCACCGTCGTACCGGCTGATCGACCCCGTGAGCGCGAGCGTGGCGTCGCCGAAATCGTGGCGGTAACGGAGACTCGTCGCCCGGTTGCCCCAGCGCTGATCCACGAAGCTGTCCGCATCCAGGTCCACGTGCAGGTCGTCGCGACCGAGATAGCCGTTCCACTCGAGAAGACCGTACTCGCCGATCCGGGAGTCGAACTTGCCGTTCAGGTCGTAGAAGTAGTACGCGGGGATCTCCGGTGTGCTCTTGCGGAGCTGGTCCAGCAGCGGATCGAGGTAGGTGCGCCGTCCGGCGACGTGCCAGTGGCCGCGCCCGGTGGGACCACCCACGGAAAGGCGCCCCGTGATGGTGCTGAGCCCCACCGTACCGTGGACGCCGTCGTCGGCGCCGGGGGCGGTGGTCACGTCGAGCACGGCTCCGAGACGTCCGGAGTACGCCGCCGGGTAGGCTCCCTTGTAGAGCGTGACGTCGCGCACGACGTCGGCGTTGAACGTGGAGAACAGCCCGAAGGCATGAGTGGGGTTGTAGATCGGAACGCCGTCCAGCAGGATGAGATTCTGATCGGGGCCGCCGCCGCGGATGTACAGTCCGCTCGAGATGTCGGAGATCGCCTGCACGCCGGGCAGGTACTGCAGGGTCCGGATCGGATCCACCTCGCCGAACGCGGGCAGCGAGCGCAACGCTCGCGCATCCAGTCGGACCGCGCTCGGCTGGTCGTCCACTCCCTGCCAGGGATCCGCCGTTACCTCGAGCGTCTCCATCTTGCTCTCGGGGACGAGCGCCCGATCGAGGACCTGCTCCCCCTCGGCCGCCACCGACACCGTGTCCACCGACGACGTGTGCTCGAGGAACGCGATCCGCACGATCCACCGGCCGGGATCGAGCTCGGTGCGCCAGTGTCCATCCGCATTCGCCCGCGTCTCCTCGAGAGTTCCTTCCGACTCGAACGTGACACGCGCAAGCGGCAAGGGCTCCCCCGTGGCCCGGTCCGTGACCTGCCCGCGCAACGTGCCCGCAAACACGGGCGGCGCGAGCGAGCCCAGCGCCAGCAGGGCGAGGACGGCCCCACGAACGCGACCCGTTCCGGCGAGCGCGAGCTTCGCCGGTGGCGCCGGCGGCCGGCGCCTCCCTTCGAACAACGACATGCTTACCTCCGGGACCTCAGGAAGACGGTGGACCCAGGTCCGGGTTCTGGAGAAAGGAGGGGTCGGTGAGGGCCTTCAGAAACGCGATCAGATCCGCTCGTTGTTCCGGGGTGAAACCGAGGCCGGTGGCGCCGCCGTTGAGCTGAACGCCGAGCACGGGATCCAGGTTCGGGGAGCGCTGGATACCGGCCGCGTAATGGTCCAGCACTTCTTCCAGCGTCGCGAACCGGCCGTCGTGCATGTAGGGAGCGCTCACCTCGACGTTGCGGAGGGAAGGCGTCTTGAACTTGCCGCGATCGAAAACGACACCCGTCGCGGCCGCGCGCCCCTCGTCCGGAGGATCGAGGTCGAGACCGATGTCGTGGAACCTTCCATCCGTGAACAGAGGCGCGGCGTGACAGTGGAAGCACTCCGCTTCCTCGGAGAAGAATAAGTCGCGTCCGCGGATCTCGGCGGCGCTGAACGCGACCTCTCCCCGCCGTTCGCGATCGAACTTCGAGTCCGCCGAAACGAAGCCCCGCTCGAACTGCGCGATCGCCCGCACGATGCGTTCCTGCGTGACCTCGGACGTGCCGAACGCCGCGGCGAACGCCGCCGGGTAGTCCGGATCCGCGGCCACGGCCGCGACCACGACCGACCAGTCCGCGGCCATCTCGATCGGGTTCTGCACCGGACTCACGGCCTGGTCCTCGAGCGTGGCGGCGCGGCCGTCCCAGAACTGGCTGGTCTGCCACGCGGGATTCACGATCGTGGATGCGTTTCGGGTGCCCGCGTCGCCGTGGATGCCGAAACTGAACTGGCGAGGATCTCCGAACGCGAACGCCTGGCGGTGGCAATCCGCGCAGGACTGCGTGCCGTCGCCGGAGAGAACGGGATCGTGGAACAGGCGACGCCCGAGGTCGACTCCCCCGGGCGTCGTGGGGTTGTCCGGAAACTCGGGCATCGGCGGCAACCCGTCGTCATTCGGGGTGTCCGACGGGCCGGTTTCGCCGGAGCAGCCCGCGAGGGCGAGCGCTCCGGCGACCACGATCCCGAGCTTCCACCGAACGATCATGTCCCGCTCAGGCTCCCGGATCGACGCTCGACCACACGGTGGCGCCGTTCTCCTGGAGGAGCGCCTGCGCCGCCGCATTGCCCATGATCGCGCCGTAGTCGTTGAAGTCGTAGTCGTTCGGCGCAGTGTACCACTGGTTCACATCCATCTGCAGAACGACGGTCGTCGTCTCGCCCGCCGCCACCGCGAAGCCGTGGCGCCCGGGGCCCGTCGCGTCGAGCGCGATCGTGACCGGGATCGAGTAGTCGGCGCCGCCGGAGGGTCCGAGGTGCGTCGTGTAGCTCGCCGTACCGCCGCCGGTCGGAACGAAGAGACCCTCGTGCCGCATGTAGTGGTAGCCGCCGCCCATCGCGGGGGGCCAGGCCATCCCGGCCGTGTCGAGCTCCGGAAACGCTCCGTCGGTGTTCTTCGCCGCCGCGATCCCGAACACGAAGTGCATCTCGCCGTAATCCGCGGCGGGCACGTCGGCGAACGTGAGCGTCTTCGTGGCCGCGTCGTCCTCGGTGACGTAGTGGACGCCTTCCCAGGCGAAGTCCTCCTCGCCGTTCGCGGTCGACTCCACATGGAATTCGAAGTCGGACACCACGTACTCGAGGTTGCTCACCGTGTACTCGTTGCCGGAGGAGTTGACGTAGCTGACGCCGCCGATCTGCAGGTCGGCACTTCCCACCACGTGAGAGAACTGAATCACCACGGTTCCGGTGCCGACCGGCTCGGTCGTCTTGTCCGAGCAGCCGAGGCCGGAGGCGAGCAGGAGTACCGCGAGGGGCAGCAGGCGTGCGCGAGAGTTCATGAGCGTACCGACTCCTGAAAGGAATGGCTCCCGAAGGAAGAGGGGCCCGAGCATTATGAGGCCACGCCCCCTTGCCGCCAACCGCGTCCCGTGGCGCCCCGCAGGGCCGGGCTGCGACGGATTGTCGCGCCCGACCGGTCCCGACGGGTCAGAACCACGTGGACACGCCGAACGTCAGCTTGCCCGCGATTCCTTCCGACTCCACCGGGGTGGTCACGTTCTGCGAGTCCCCGTCGTCGATCCGACTCGCGACCTTCTCCTCCCAGTTCACGAACTCCATACGCCCGGAGAACTCCAGCGCGAAGGTCTCGCCGAAGAAGTAGTACAGCCCGCCGCCGGTCACCAGGCCTCCGCCCGCGGTCCCGTAGTCGTACTGGTCGTCCCGCGACAACAGGCCGAAGCCCCCGATCCCGCCGACGACGAACGGGCGCAGATGGTCCGGGTTCCGGAACAGGTAGAGCGCCTCCAGGGTGACCGATCCGTAGCCGACCTCGATCGCCGGATCCGTCGTCTCGTGCGCGGCGCCGTCGACCGAGAG
>JAGQIB010000505.1 GCA_020431545.1 Gemmatimonadota bacterium | reverse complement strand
TCCCGCGACTTCCAGCGCACGGGGTCGAGCCTCCTGATCACGTTCGGCCTCGCGCTCGTGATCGTGTTCCTGGTACTCGCCGCGCAGTTCGAGAGCTTCGTGCATCCGGTCATCATCATGGTGACGGTGCCGCTCGCTCTCACCGGCGCGCTCCTCGGCATCCTCCTGTACGGCGACACGATCAACGTCTTCACGCAGATCGGCGCGATCCTGCTCATCGGGTTGTCCGCGAAGAACGGCGTGCTCATCGTGGAGTTCGCGAACCAGCTCCGCGACCGCGGTCTCGAGATCGGCGACGCCGTGGTGCAGGCCTCGGCGATCCGCCTCCGCCCCATCCTGATGACGAGCGCCTCCACCACGTTCGGCGCCCTTCCGCTGCTCCTGGCCTCCGGGGCCGGGGCGGAATCCCGGCAGCCGATCGGTATCGTCATCGTGTTCGGGGTGACGATCTCGGCGATCCTGACCCTGTTCGCGGTGCCGGCACTGTACGCGGTGCTGGCGCGGTTCACGCGGAGTCCCCAGTACGTGGCGCGGATGATCGCGAAGCTGCGCGGCGGGACGCCGGACAGCCCCCAGACCCCCGAGGGCGCTCCCGGCCAGTAGTCGCCCCGGTGTGAATCTCCGCCCCCCCGCTCGTTCTCCTTTTCGAAACACGGGCCCGGCCGAGCCAGCGCAGACCCTCGGTCGGGCCCCGAACCCCTCCCGACCCGGAGAGCGACCCGTGGCGAAATCCCTGCATCAATTCGTGCTCGACACCCTGCGTTCGCCCCTTCTCGACGAGATCAACTTCCAGTTCGGCCATCTGCGGGTCTACCCGCAGGGTCTCCGCCGCGACGTCGCCCGGCTCGTGGCCCACCGGCACATCGAGGTGACCTCCGACCCGGCGCGGGTGTACGGCCCGGGCGCTCGAGTGGACGGCGGCTGCTTCGTCGTGGACACGCCGCGCGGCCAGCGGCATCCGCTCTTCGTGAACCCGCGCTGGACGTTCGACCGCGGCGGTCATCCGTACGTCCGCCCGCTCTCCGAGTACGAGCGCGCCGAGCTCCGGGGCACGATCGTGCACGAGGCGACGCACGCGCTGCACGACTACCAGCGCCTCGGTCGGGTTCGCCCGACGGCCGCCGAGGGGGCCGCCTACATGGCCGGCGCGATCGCCCGACGCCTGTTCGGACCGCGCCCGGCCCCCGCGATCCAGAACCCGAGGCTGAACGGCATCACCTACTCGCTCCACCTCGCCGACCGGTATCTCGCCGCCGATCGGCACTCGCGCTACGTGATTCCGTCCCAGGACGTGGTGGAGCTCGAGCGCCGGGTCTCCGCGGGATCCGAGAACCGCTACATCTTCAACGGGATCTGATCGAGACCCTGCGTCGCGCGATCCTGCGGTATCGTGCCCCTTCACTCGACCGAGGAGGGCCGATGGCGCTCAAGACCGTGATCTTCTACGGATCCGTGCGGACCGCGCGGCAGGGCATCCGCGCTGCCCGCTTCATCCGGCGCGCGTGCGAGGAGCGGGGACACGACGTGACCCTCGTGGATCCGATGGAGGTGAATCTCCCGCTGCTGGATCGCATGTACAAGGAGTACGGACCGGGCGAGGCGCCGGAGAACCTGCAGCGCCTGGCCGACGTGATCCTCCCCGCCGACGCCTTCGTGATCGTGTCCGGCGAGTACAACCACAACGTGCCGCCGGCGCTCTCGAACCTGCTCGATCACTTCCTCGACGAGTACTTCTGGCGACCGTCCGCGATCGTGTGCTACTCGGCGGGCGCGTTCGGCGGCGTGCGCGCGATGATCGCGCTTCGCTCGATGCTCGCGGAGATGGGCATGTCGTCGATCCCGTCGATCCTGCCGATCCCGCGGGTGCAGGCCGCGTTCGACGAGGACGGGCAGCCCACGGACCCGAAGACGCGCCCGCGCGCCGACCGGTTCCTGGAAGAGCTGGAGTGGTACGCGCACGCGCTCAAGGCGCAACGGGAGAAAGATCCTCGCCGCTGAGCGAACGCGGGCGGCGATCAGATCATGAACGCGAGCGGGATCAGCACGCAGTACCCGCCCACGAGCAGGATCGGCGCCGCGGTGACGCTTCCCTGGGAGAGAAGCACGTAGCCGAGCACGACGGCCGCGAGGCCCGCCAGGAGCGTGACGATGTTCCGGCGCTCCCACCGGATCCGGATGACGGCGCGGTCGCTGGAGATCGCACCGGCCGCGGGCTGCGCCGCACGGGAGCTGGATTCCGGTTTCGAAGTCTTCTTCGCCTTGGCCACGGTTCCCTCGGTGGAGAATTCGAAGCGGATGCACTCCGGGGATACTAGCAGGGATCCGACGAGCCGGCGTCCTCCGAGTCGCCCGCCGCCGCGGTCGCGAGGCCCGCGTCGCGCGATGCGACGGTGGGGCTAGCCGCCGTTCCCGAAGGTCTTCAACCCCTTGGGACCCGGAAGGATCTCGTTCAGGCTTCCCGTCCGGTACCCGTCCAGGTCCAGCGCGACCCACCGGTACCCGGCCGAGCGGACCGCCGCCGACAGCCCTTCGCGGATCTCCGGCTGCATCGCCCGATCGATCTCGGACGGATCCAGCTCCAGCCGCGCGAGGTCGCCGTGGTGCCGAACGCGGAGCTGCCGGAATCCGAGCGCCCGGACCGCCTCCTCGGCGGCCCCCACCCGGGCGAGCGCCTCCACGGTGACCGGCGTGCCGTACGGCAGCCGCGACGCCAGACACGCGAGCGCCGGCTTGTCCGCCGTCGGCAGGTCCCACGCCCGCGACGCCTCCCGGATCTCCGCCTTGCCGAGCTCGGCCTCCACCAGCGGGCTGCGGATGCCGCGCTCGCGGCGCGCCTTCATGCCCGGCCGGTGGTCGCCGAGATCGTCGGCGTTCGTTCCGTCGATGAGGAAACCGAGACCCTCGCGCACGCGGATCGGCTCGAGTCGGTCGAAGAGCTCCGCCTTGCACCAGTAGCAAC
>JAGQIB010000504.1:590-2869 GCA_020431545.1 Gemmatimonadota bacterium | reverse complement strand
GAGACGAGCAGCTCTCGCGCCGCATCAAGGAACGGCTCGTGCTGTACGAAGGCTTCGAGACCTACGGCGGGCTCGCCGGACGTGACCTCGAAGCGATGGCCGTGGGACTGGACGAAGCGGTGGACGAGGACTGGCTGGCGTATCGCGTGGGTCAGGTAGCCTATCTCGGCGAAGGACTCCGGCGGGCGGGCGTTCCGGTGCTCGTTCCGTTCGGCGGCCACGCGATCTACATCGACGCCGCGGCGTGCCTCCCGCACATCCCTCGCGAGCAGTTCCCCGGGCAGGCGCTCTCCGTGGCGCTGTACCTCGAGGCGGGAATCCGCACGGTGGAGGTCGGGGGCGTGATGTTCGGACGGCACGATCCCGAGACGGGCGCGACCGAGTTTCCGAAACTCGAGCTGGTGCGACTCGCCCTCCCGCGTCGGGTGTACATGCGCGAACACCTCGACTACGTGGTGGACAGCGTCGCTCGGCTGCTCGAGCACCGCGACCGGATCGGCGGATTCGAGTTCGAGTACGAGGCGCCGGTGCTTCGCCACTTCACGGCCCGGTTCCGCCCCGCGGCGCCCCTGCGCGCGCTCGCGAAGTCGGCGACCTAGAGATCTGGTAGGATCCTCCCGTCGCGAACGGGAGGATCCTCGATGAGCACGAACGACGCCCGCGTGAAGCGCGCCGAGCAGGTGACCTGGAACGAGGTCAAGGCCGGCACCGCCACCCGCACCCAGGTGCTGCTCGGTCCGGACGACCACATGCCGAACTTCGCGATGCGCCGCTTCCGCATGGAGGCCGGCGGCGGCATGCCGTTGCACACGAACGCCGTGGAGCACGAACAGTACGTCCTCTCCGGCCGCGCGAAGGTACGCATCGGCGGCGACGTCCACGAGGTCCACGAAGGTTCCGTGCTCTACATCCCGGCGGGCGCACCGCACTCGTACGAGGTCATCGAGGCACCGTTCGAGTTCCTGTGCATGGTGCCGAACCGGGAAGACCGGATCGAGATCGTCGATCCGAGCTGCTAGTCCCGTCCCGGATCTCGCCCCCGGCGACCGTCAGCGATAGTCCGCCTTCATGCGCCCCCAGGTGGACGGCTGCACCGAGATGACGAAGGAACACCCGGGGTGCCCCATCCAGCTCGCGTAGTTCGAGTACGCGTTGCCCATGATGGACTCCACCCCTCCCGCGTGCGTGATGTCGATGGCGTCGTTGATCACGAAGCACGCCGGGAACTGGCATCCCGCGCACGGTCCGGGGTTGGGAACCCGGAACTCCACCCGGAACGCGTAGTACTCCTCGAACGCCGCGAGCGAAACCGGTTCACTCGTTTCGACTCGCACGGCGATGCGAGCCCGATCGGGCGTGAGATGTGGCGAGATGAAGTCGTAGGTGACGGTTGCGTTCCCCTGCCAGGGATCCGTGTGCGTGCTCGGTCCGGCCGAGAAGTCCGCGTCGACGCCCAGGCCTCCCACGCGACAACCGCCGGCCTGCTCGAACTGCCACCACTCCGGAAGATCGAAGGGGTAGGTGCAGAAATCCACGTGTCCTTCGAGGACGGTTACCCCCTCCAGGTCACGCGCCGCCGCGAACGAGACCACGAGCGTCGTGTCCGTCGGGTTCATGCAATCCATGTAGATGTCGGACTGGTAGCTCCAGTCCGTGTCTCCCCATCCGATCGTGATGCCGGCGAACCCGCCGGCCGCGACATTCGGGGGAACGAGGAACAAGAGCGACGCGAGGGCGAGCGGGGAAAGCAGACGAGTCGCGAGGGTCATGGACAACCTCCTGGGCCGGGTCGATCGGGCGGACGGTCGAAAGGCCGGGGGGTGGACTCAGGATAGTTTCGCGAAGGCGCCCGGATCAAGTCGTCGGTGTTGCTCGACCGAGACATCGCGCGCGGGACCGCGACTACCCGATACGGGTTCCGGGGGGCGGCTCGAAGAGGCGGTCCCGGGCGATCAGGCCGGCAACGGGGGGATACGAAGCGCGCGTCAGACCGGTCGGGGAATGCTCGCCGACGATCGCCGCAGGCTCGACCGCAGCACCGCGAGGAGACGCTCGCGCGTGAACGGCTTCGTGAGGAACTCCGTCATGCCGGCGGCGAGACACGCGTCGCGGTCCTCGGTGCGAGCGTTCGCAGTCAACGCGATGATCGGCACGGGCTGGTCGCCCCGCTCGCTCTCCGCTCCCCGAATCCGGCGTGCCGCCTCGAGTCCGTCCATCTCGGGCATCTGCATGTCCATCAGAATGACGTCGAACGATCCTTCCGCGAACTGCGCCACGGC
>JAGQIB010000504.1:0-473 GCA_020431545.1 Gemmatimonadota bacterium | reverse complement strand
ACCACGATCTCTTCCGCCTCGAGCTGCGCGGGAGACGCCACCCCGAGATCGAGATCGAACCGGAAGGTCGAGCCGGTCCCGACCTCGCTGTCGACTCCGATCCGACCGCCCATGGCCTCCACCAACCGCCGGCAGATCGCGAGACCGAGCCCGGTACCGCCGAACTTCCGCGTGGTCGAGCCGTCCGCCTGCGTGAACGCCTCGAAGATCCGCTGACGGGCGGACTCCTCGATGCCGATGCCGGTGTCCGCGACCTCGAATCGGAGAGCCGCTCGCGTCTCGGTCGGCGCCTCCCGAGGAGCCACCCGGATCGAGACGGAACCGCGCTCCGTGAAGCGCACCGCATTCGAGACGAGGTTCGTCAGGACCTGGCGCAGACGGCTCGGGTCACCCACGAGCCACGAGGGAGTGTCCGCCGCGATCTCCGTCCGCATCTCGAGCCCCCGGCTGCCGGCGGACGCCCGGACCATCCC
>JAGQIB010000503.1 GCA_020431545.1 Gemmatimonadota bacterium | reverse complement strand
CGGCCGAAGTGGTCGCGGTCGGGGAAGACCTCGGACTGCAAGGGCAGGAACGCGCCGCCGGAGTCGACCAGGTACACGCAGGGCAGCTTGTTCTCGAGCGCGATCTGCTGCGCGCGCAGGTGCTTCTTCACCGTCATCGGGAGGTAGGTGCCGCCCTTGACGGTGGCGTCGTTCGCGATCACCAGGACCTCGCGCCCGCGCACGCGCCCGATGCCGCAGACGATGCCGGCGGACGGCGCGGCGCCGTCGTACAGATCCCACGCGGCGAGCGGGGCCACCTCCAGGAACGGGCTGCCCTCGTCGAGCAGCGCATCCACCCGATCGCGCACGAACAGCTTGCCACGCTTCTCGTGGCGCGCGCGCGCCTCTTCGCCCCCGCCGCGACGCGCCGCCGCGAGTCGCTCGGACAGCTCGTCTACCAGGCGGCGGTGATGCTCGGCGTTCTCCCGGAACGCCGCCGAGCCGGGATCCAGGTGTGAGACCAGGGTTTCCATGCCCGCTCCGCGGAGAAGTTCAAGCTTCTCGTTTACCAGAGCCGGCGGGGCGCGTCCACCGCCCCGATTCCCGACCCGTGGATCGGCATGACCCACCAATGATGCCCGGCGGGCGGTGAGGCGCACCGGCGCGCCCCGGCGAGGCGGGGCGCGGTGCGACGACACCCGGGTCAGACCCAGGGGCCTTCTTCCTCGAGCACGTGACGGGCGAGGATTCCGCTCGTGAGATCCATCACCGCGTGCACGAGCATCGCGGGCACGAGCGAACCGGTGAGCACGACGAGGCCGCTCATCACGAGGGCCACGCCCGTCGTCTTCGCGATGCCCGAGGGCCCCTGGTACGCATGGGCGAGCCCGAACACGAGTGCGGCCACGACCAGCGCCGCGGCCAGCGGCAGGTACGCCTGCAACCAGGCCACGAGAAACCCGCGATAGAGGATCTCTTCGCAGATGCCGGCCGTGATCGCGAGCGCGGAGAACAGACGTCCCTCCGCTTCGTCGTGCGGGAGAAAGTCCCGCAGCGGCTCGACCTCGCGGCGGATCTCGTCGAGCGACTCCTCCCGGCCGAGCGCCCAGCTCATCTGACCGATCAGGAACGCGCACGCGAGCCCCGTGAGCGCGAGTCCGATTCCGAAGTACGGACCATCGGGGACGCCGAGGTGCAATCCCGCGAGCGAGCGACCGCTCGCCTTCCAGGCGAACGTCACCGCGAACGCGAGTCCCCACTCGAGTCCGAACGTGAGACGGTACGTCGCCGTGCGGGCGCGCGCGTCACCGCGCAGGATCCGCGAGCTCAGCCGACGTTGCTCGAAGATCCCCCACAGCGGAAGCAGCACCCCGAGAATCGCGGCGAGAACGTGATCGGCGATTCCCGGCGTCACCCGCCGACCTCGTCACGCAGGACGCGGTAGCTCTCGAGTCGTCCCTCGTCCACGTCGCCGCGCTCGACGGCGGCCGGGAGCGCGCAGCCCGCGTCCCCGGAATGACGGCAGTTCGCGAACCGGCAGGCCGCGCCCGCCGTCGCGATCTCGGGAAAGAACGAATGCAGCGACGCGAGATCCGGCTCGTGCAGGAGAAACGATCGGATCCCGGGCGTGTCGATCGCGGCGCCGCCGCCGGGCAGCGCGTACAACGTCGCCGACGTCGT
>JAGQIB010000502.1 GCA_020431545.1 Gemmatimonadota bacterium | reverse complement strand
CACGTCAGCGCGCCATGTCCAGGCTGCGCGCGACGTCCAGGATCGCGTCGAACTCGGCGTCGTTCGCGGGGATCAGCGCGCTGCGACGGAACGCGTCGAGCAGCGCGGGATCCTTCATGTCCACGAGCGCCCGCTGGAGTCGTTGCGTGAAACCCTGACCGAACGTCGTCTCGAGCTCCGGATGGGCGGTGAAGTTGTAGTCGGCGTACGTCGGCGTCTTCCAGATGACGTAGACGTCCTTCGGATCGACCTTGCCTTCCTTCACCCACGAGTCGTACGTGAGGTAGTTCACGGCGCCGACCTCGAACGCGCCGGACGCGACCTGCTCGATCGTCTTGTCGTGCGAACCCGAGAAGCCGAACGGCTGCGTGAAGAAGTCCTCCGGCGACTGCTTCGTGTAGCGCCGGATGTAGAACTCCGGCATCAACCGACCGGACGTCGACTGCGGCGAGCCGAACGTGAACTTCTTCGAGGCGATGTCCATGGGGAACTCGTCGCCGGCCTTCAGGCCCGTGCTCGCCTTCGCGATGAAGTACGAGTAGTACTGCGGGTCCTCGGCGCCCTGGATGATCGCGTGGGATCCGGGCACGGCCTGCCGCGCCTGCACGCCCGTCAGTCCGCCGAACCAGGCGAGCTGGATGTCGCCGTTCTTGAACATCTCCACGGAGGCGCCGTAGTCGGAAGCGGGCACGTACTCCACAGGGACACCGAGCGCGTCGGACAGGTACTTCGCGACCGGCTGGAACTTGCGGTTCAGCTCCGTGGTGTTGTCGTCGGGAATCGCGCTGAAGCGGAGCGTCGCCGCCGGGGCGGCCTTCTTCTCGCCCTGGCAGCCGCCGAGCGCGACCAGCGCGGCCAGGCCGAGCACGACCGGGCCGAAAGCGTGGCGTCGAGAATTCATGTCCGTTCCTCCTAGAATCCGAGCGAGGCCCACAGGTCGATGCGGTTCGCATCACCGTCGGCCGCGTTCTTGTACTCCGTCTTCCAGTGCAGGTACTCGAGACCGACCTGCACGCGCTCCAGCGTCTTCAGGCGCGCGGCACCGTAGATCACCTGGTTCAGCGCGCGCCCGCCGTTCGAGAGGTCGTCGTCGTCCGGATCGTCGAGCGTCGCGCCGGCCGCGAACGTCCAGTTCGGGTTGGCCTTGAACTGCAGTTCCGCGAAACCTCCCTGGGTGGCGATCTCCCGATCCAGTCCGAGGTTCAGGCCCTGGCCGATGCCGCCGCGGAGGTCGTCCGCGTTCTTGCCCGAGAACGCTTCGGCCACGAGCGTCAGCTGAGAGCCGAGCGGCGCCTTCAGGTGCGCGCCGAACAGCATGGCGTCGTAGTCCTTCTCCGAAACGGAGGAGGAGTCCGTCACCACGAGACGCTCGCGATGGAACTCGCCCCACACGCCGAACGTGATCTTGGAGCTCGAGAACTCGAGCAGACCCTGGGTCGAGGGCACCATCGCGTAGGCTCCGTCGAGCACGCCGTTGCCGTCGAGGTCCTGCCCGTCGACGGCGTTGGGCATGCCGAATGCCGCCGCCACGCGCATCTTCCCGTCTCCGGCCGGGCGTGTGGAGGTGAAGCGCACCTGCGGCCGGCGGTCTCCGGTGTTGCCGGCGTTCCACATCAGACCGTCGTGATTGACGTAGGGGTAGAGCGGCGAGACCAGGTCCCAGGTCTGACCCGCGAGCACCTCGAACGTGCCGCTCGTGATCGTGAGGTAGCCGTGGCGCATCCGCGGCGTCTCGCGCGACTCACGGCCGCCGTTCTGGAAGTCGATCTCGATCTTGCCGGCGATCGAGGCGGACTCGCCGATCGCCGTCTTCACGAGATCCACACCGACGCGCGTGAGGCGCGGGTGGAAGCTGATCTCGCCCTTGTCCTTGGCCACGCCGCTCGGCCCGTCCTCGAGATCGATCTCGCTCTGGACCCACATGGGGAACTGGGGGTGGTTCATCGGCGAGTCGTTCAGGATCGCGTCGAAGCGGACGAATCCGTAGGGTTTGAGGGCGGCGTCCGCACGGGCGGAAACGGCACCGAGCAACAGCGAGGCGGCCACGAGGGCCCCGGTACGCATCGCGGTCATCGGAACTCCAGGGAATCGGCAGACACATGCCGACGGCGGGACGGAGGCCCCGAGCGCGAGCGGAAATCTCAAGACGCGGAACGCGGCTCGATCGCCGCGCAGGGGATCAGCGTGGGGGGCACGACCCGGTGCCCGGTCCGCGCGTTCAGCGTCGACGCAACGTCGTGGGCATCGGTCTCTCCGGAGGTTCTGTCGTGCCCCGCCGGGCGATCCGGAAGGGTCGAGGGATTCTGAGGGACCGCGCGGTGGGCGTCAAGGAAGGGGCCGCCGGGGGGGATTCCGGCGCCGGTCGGCGATTGGCTGCCTCCTCCGCGCGGTGCTAGCCTGCGGGAACCGGCGCCGCCGGACGAGGAGGTGACCCATGACTGATCCGCGGAGCACGCCGCCCCGCCGGCGTGTCCTCCAGTTCCTGGCCGGGCTCGGGGTGGCGTCCCCGGTTCTGGCCCGGGCCGTGACCGCACTCGCGGAAGAGGGGGCTCCCATCGACAAGGAAACGATCCGGCGCGCCGAGTGGATCTCGGGCCTCGAGCTGACCGACGAGAAGCGCGAGCTGATGGTCGAGGGCCTCCGGCAGATGCAGGAGCAGTTCGCGCGACTGCGCGCGCTCCCCCTCGACAACTCGGTGCCGCCGGCGCTCTCGTTCGACCCGTTCGCCGCGCGGCCGGGGGCGCGCACGCCCGCGGGCGACCCCGATCGGTCCCGCCACGTGCGCCTGGGTCCCCCCTCGGAGACGGCGCCGGAACACGAGGACGACGTGGCGTTCGCCTCGATCCGGCAGCTGTCGGCGTGGCTGCGGGGCGGGCACCTGTCCGCGCGGGAGCTCGCGGACCTCTCGCTGGCACGACTCGAGAAGCACGATCCCACGCTGCGCTGCGTGATCGAGCGGACGGTGGACGTCGCGCGGGCGCAGGCCGACGCGGCGGACCGCCGGCTCGCGGAGGCGCGCAAGAACTCCGGCGACGGTCCGGGCGAGCCGCTGCTCGGCATCCCGTGGGGCGCGAAGGACCTCCTGTCCTGGCCCGGCACCCGCACGACGTGGGGCGCCAAGCCGTACGAGAACCAGGTCGGCGAGGTGCGCGCCACCGCGGCGGCGAATCTCGAGGCGGCCGGTGCCGCGCTCGTCGCGAAGCTCACGGTCGGGGCGCTCGCCTGGGGCGACGTCTGGTTCGGCGGCA
>JAGQIB010000501.1 GCA_020431545.1 Gemmatimonadota bacterium | reverse complement strand
GTCGGTCTGCCATCAGTGTATCAGATTGCCGCGGGAGCCACTCGTGAGGCGGCTCCCGGCCCACCGCGAGACCGGCCGGGCGTCGTCGCTTGACCCCGGCCGTGTACTTCGTGCACACTCCGGCTTCTACTTGCAGCCTCTCACTGGAGGCGGTCCATGACGCCCCCCATCCGGCGCGTTTCTTCGTGCTTCCCCCCTTTCGGCCGGATCCGGTCAGCCAGCGCCGCTGGCGTGCCGATGTCAATTCTTGGGGCGTTTCTGTCATTCGGTGCGCATGCCCCCGGAAAGGGGAAGAGATCGTGAACCGCGCGATTCGGATTACGTTGATCGTGGCGTGTCTCATGTTTGTGCTCGGCGTCGTGGATGGCCGGGCGGATCAGAAGCGTTGGACGAGGGGGGCGGATCCGTCCTGGGTCTGGGAGGGGGATCCGGATCAACCCCACCGGGCGGCCCGCAGCGCTGCGACGAACGGTGTGGCGTCGGAGCGCATGGCGACAAGCGGGCCTCAATTGACGGCAGTTGCGACCATCGTGTGGCACCGGCTTGTTTGGATGATCGCTTTCCAGTGGTTGTAGGCGCCCGCGAGCACGGAATGGCGTTGTTGAGGGGTGACGTTTGAGTTCGAACTTCGATCTCCGCGTGGGTACGTCCGCAGTGAGCGGCGACGCTCTCCGATTCATGGAGGCCCATCGCACTGCGGTTGCAACCTATGAAGAAGCGCTGGCGTCTTCCTCCCTCCAGGGGGATGAGCGGCTCGAGACGGCGCTCGCGCTTGCGGACTCACTGTCGTCCCTGGCGGAGTACTCGAGGTCGCGACTCGTCGTGGAGCGCGAGTTGGTCACGCTCGACCTCTCGGCCGTGCAGAGGGCCCGGGCGGAGGTGCGGATTTCCCGAGCGGAGTTCTTTGAGGGCAAGTACGACGCGTCGATGAAGCGAGCGTCTCTCGCCGCCGAAGTCCTTCTTCCGACCGACCGACATCTCGACGTTTGTCTGGCCTTGCGGTGGCTCGGGTACGCACAGCTCCGGATCGGTGATGCCGCGGGGGCTCGCGGCACCTTCCGAGATGCGCTCGCTGCGGCCAAGCGCGGGTCAAGCCGTCGTGAAGCCGCCGCTTGCCTGGGTGCCATTGGGAACGCCGACAGGGTTCTCGGGGACTTCCGAGGCTCCGCGGACGCCCATTCTGAGGCGCTCGAGATCTGGCGGGATGTCGGATCCACGGAGTTCGAAGGAACTGCTTCGTTGCACCTCGCTCTGGCCGCCTTTGCCGCCGGAGAATGGCAGGCAACGGAGGATGCGGCGACTCGTGCTCGGAACGCGCTGAGCGTTGTCGGCAATTCTCGCGGAGCTGTGATGGCGGAGATCGCGCTCCTTCGCCTCGAGTTGAGACGGGGCGGTGCGCAGCGGAATCTCGAGCGAAGTGCCCAGGCGCTGCGTCGTCGGGCGGTGCGCCTGGACGACCCTCGCGCCGAGGTCCTGGCGCTCGAAGCTTTGGCTGACGTCTTCCTGGAGCATCAGCATTGGGACCGAGCCCTCTCGCCCCTGGAGCGGGCGATCACCCTGAGCCGCGAGATTGCCCCAGAGGGGGACCTTGTCTACGAGGTCGGCTGGAGACTCGCGAGAACCTACCTGGGAGTCGGGAGGGTCGAGGACGCCGAGGATCTTGCAGCGTCCTGCCGATCGCTTGCCCAGAAGGCGGGCGACCGGCGGGAACTTGCATGTTGTCTCATGGTCCTGGCTCGCCTCCACCAGGAGATGGGGCGAGTCGCTGAGGCTCGCCAATGCGGCGAGGAGGCCTTGCTCTCCTTCGAGGAGCTTCGCTGTCCGTTCGAGACCGCGGAAGCTCACGAGTTGTTGGTTCAGCTTTCCGATTCGGTTTCAGATTCTGCAGGAAGATCCGTCGCCCATCGGGAGGCGGCTCGCGCCATCTATTCCCGGCTCGGTGCCATGCGTCGTCTGGGCGCAGTCGACACTCGGTTGGTGGCGCGAACGCCCATCATGTCTCCCGGGCGCCGGAACTCCCTCATCGCCTCCTCCCCCGCAATGCTCCACGTCCTCGAACTGGCCCGGGACCTCGGACACGTCGATCAGTCGGTCGTGCTCGAAGGCGAGACGGGCACGGGCAAGAGCGCCGTCGCGCGGATCATTCACGACTCCGGGCCGCGGGTGGACGAGCCGTTCGCCGCGATCAACTGCGGCGCGATCGCGCAGCACTTGCTCGAGTCCGAGCTGTTCGGTCACAAGAAGGGGGCGTTCACGGGAGCGGACAGCGATCGCGTCGGGCACCTCGCGGCAGCCGGCAACGGCACCGTCTTCCTGGACGAGATCGACAAGGCTTCCGGAGCGTTCCAGACGAAGCTTCTCCACGTGCTCGAAGAGCGAACGGCATTTGCTGTCGGCAGCACGACGCCGGTCGAGATCCGCGCACGGATTCTCTGTGCGTCGAACCGGGACCTCCAGACGCTGGTCGAGTCCCGCGAGTTCCTGCCCGACTTGTACTTCCGCCTGGCCGGCGTTCGGTTGCGGGTTCCGCCGCTGCGGGAACGCCCGGAGGATCTGCACGCGCTAACCGACCATTTCCTCGGGGAGTTCTCCGAACGATTCGGCCAGGAGTTCCGACTCGCCCGCGACGCGTCGGAGGCGATCATCGTGCACGAATGGCCGGGCAACGTGCGCGAACTTCGCAACGTCCTGGAGGGCGCCTGCTTCTTCGCCCGGAAGGACGGGGTGATTCGCGTCCGCCACCTCGGCTCCCCGTTCGACGACTCCCGTGGACCCCGGCAGCACGGGCTCCCCCAGCAGATCGAGGAGCTGGAACGTCGGGAGATCGAGAAGGCGCTCCGACGCTGCCGCGGCAACAAGACCCTGACCGCCCGCCTGCTCGGGGTGACCCGGAAGGGTCTCGGCGATCGGCTTCGCCGGCTCGGGCTCACGGCAGGCGATCCGGACTCGCCGGAGGTTTCGTAGCTTCCCCCAACGTCGGGCTCCGTGTGCGCTCTGACGACCTGGACAGGCCGCCCTATTCCCCGCGCCCGAACCACCGGCCCCCCACACCGCCGCTATTCAAACTTGGCCGCCCATGTCTGAATACCGAGACCGGCTATGAAGCTCGTTTGAATAGTGAGGGCACCGTGAGGCGCGGAATCACCCTCTGAGGCCTGCGAGTGCGCTACCCGATCGCCGCGGGCCACGCCGTCGTTCAAGGAGCGTCCTCGACGACATCGAGACTCACCACATCGAACTCGACGCTCAGCGTGGTGTCGTCCGTCTCGATCCGGAGAAACCCGAGACTCGTATCGAGTGTGCGACTCTGCAGCGTACCGACGAGTGGCAGTTCCAGGCTGTCGAGAAGATCCAGGGGCTCTGCGGTGTCGCGACAGACCAGAGCTAGATAGCGATCCTCGCCTTCTTCATGACAGTACCCCGAGAGGTGGATCTCGTCGCCGCGCGCGCCGTCGTCGTGCAAGACGACTTGCACCGTTTGCAGCTCCCACTCGTGTGCTCCGATGCGGACCAGGAAGCGATCTCGCGGGGAACTCGATGCATGGAAGTGGTAGGTCCACGATCCGTCGCTTTCCGGGTGCGCCACCGATACGTGGGCCGGTACGTACGACACTCGCACGGAGACCCCCGCGCCGACGTCGAGGTCGTCGACCGGCGTTCCATCGGAGACGTACACGTGCGTCGCGACGCAAGCCAGCTCCAGCACGACGGCCGAGTGCTCGGGGCCGAGGAGAATCGGTTCATCGCAACCGGCTCCGAGAAGCGGCCCGACGGTGCCGAGAAGGATCGCCAGTCCGAGCGATGATGGGAAGCGGCGCATTCGATTCATGGGCCCGAATGATAGCACTTGAAGTAGCCGTGTCGGAAAGGGCGTCGACGGGCAGGGCGAGGGCGGCTCCCATTATCGTCACTGCCCAACGTGTCCACTTCCACCGCGGGATCGCGTTCCTGGGGTCAGGTCCCGAATCTGAACCCCAGCCCGAGGTGTCCCGTGCGTCGCCCGATCCCGCTGTGCCTGCTGCCCGCCTTCGTTCTCACGCTCCTCCCGGCCGGCGCCCGCGCGGCCTGGACGAGCGACCCGTTCACGGATGTCCCGGTCTGCACGGCGGCCGGCGGGCAGGAGGACGTCCGCGCGGTGACCGACGGAGCCGGTGGCGCCATCATCGCGTGGCGCGACGGTCGTCCCGGGACTCCCGGCATCTACGCGCAGCGTCTGAACGCGAGCGGCGACCCTCAGTGGACGGCGGACGGCGTGCTGCTCTCGACCGCGTCCGGCCTCTACCTCGACGCGGCGGCCGATGGCGCGGGCGGCGCGTTCGTCTCCTGGGTCGAGGGCGGACTCACGCGCGTGCAGCGCGTGGACGCGAGCGGCGCGCCGCAGTGGACGATCGGAGGCGAGCCCGCGAACGACGTCGTGGGAGATCAGCGGTCGACGGACGTCGTGGCGGATGGCGCGGGCGGCGCGTTCGTGGTGTGGCAGGACTACCGGTCGGGCTTCACCTATCACATCATCGGGCAGCACTTCGACGCGGCCGGCGTTCGCCTGTGGGGCAGCGGCAACGGCCGCACCATCTCCGCGAACGGCGACTGGAGCATCACGCCGCAGGCGGATTGCACACCGGCCGGTGATCTCGTGGTGGCGTGGTACGCGGGCGGCGCGCTCAAGGCGAGCTGTCACGCGGCGAGCACGAGTGCGAGCGTGTGGCCGTTCACGTCGGTGGTCGCGGCGGACAGCTGCTCGGGCTCGTACTGGAAGATGGTCTCCGACGGCGACGGTGGTGCCGTGATCGCATTTCTCAAGGGCGGAGATCGCGTCTACGCGTCGCGGATCGAGTCTACCGGCGTGCGCACGTGGACCGCCGATGTGCCGGTCGGCACTGCCGCCTCGGCGTTTCCGATCGAGATGCTGGAGAGCCCCACGCACGGCGCGTACGTGTGCTGGCGCGACACGCGCAACGGGCTCTCGGGCACGGTCGCCGTGCAGCATCTGGACGGCGCGGGCAACGCGTTGTGGACGACGAACGGCGTGGTGGTGGACGGGATCTGGGCCGCGTACACGGGCCACGGCATCTGTCCGGATGGAGCCGGCGGCCTCGTGGTGCAGTGGCGCGGCAACGCGGGCCTCATGGCGCAGCGCGTGGACGCGTCGGGAGCGGAGCAGTGGTCCCCGGGCGGCGAGCTCCTGGCGGCCGGTGCGGGAGCGCCGTTCGGCATCCGGACCGTGTCGGACGGAAGCGGCGGCGCGATCGCCGCGTACCGCTGGGATCCGAACTCCGGCGCGACCGACGTCCGCGCGGAGCACGTGAACGCGGACGGCACGCTGGGCACGGCGACGGGCGTGGTGGTCGGCGACGCCGTGGGGGGTGGCGGCGTGCGCGCGTATCCGAATCCGTTCCGGAGCTCGACGACGGTGGAACTGGGGCGGGGCGCAGGTGCGCGGCACGCGCGGGTGGACGTCGTGGACGTGACGGGGCGGCGGGTGAGGTCGCTGGTGCCATCGCGAGAGGCGGGCGCAGAAGGCGGGCGAGTGTCGGTGGTATGGGATGGCCGGGACGAGCGGGGCCGACGGGTGCCGGCGGGGGTGTACTTCGTGCGAGCGGAGGGGAGCGCGGAAGCGGGGCGGCTGGTGCGACTGCGGTAGCTCGCATTGCTGAGCCGAACGGTTCCACTGTTCGCCGACGAACCGGAATGTTCGGCAGGGGGCATGTGTAGGGTGGCCCCTTGCGAAGAGGTCCTCTGGTGGGCCGCTGGCGCGAGAAGGCATTGGCTCGTTCCTTGCGCGCGAGATTCCATCGCGCGATCGACTGCTGCGGTCGGCTGGCCGCAGCACTTCGGTCGCGTCCGCGCGCGAGCGCGGCAGGTTCCCCCAGGCCAAGGAGGCACGACTTGGAAAGGAAACTCCGACTCCGTCGAGAGGCGATTCGGAGCCTCTCACGGCATGACGTGATGCTCGCCCGAGGCGGACGAGACGACGACTATGCGCTCGATTCGTTTCTAGGGATCTTCACCATCATCAACTGCTGTGGTGGCGGCGGCGGTGATGATGACGGAGGTGGGAACGAGTCGAACGTCGAGACGAACTGTCTCGCCTGCGACTCGTCGCCGATGAACTGCGGCTAGGCCGCCCGAGATCCTGTGTCCTGGCGTCCTATTCTCGAGGGGGCTCGGAGCGACCAAGCGGCTGCGGCGATTGATTCCATTGATCGTGAGCTTCGTTCCAGAGTGCGAACGGCGACGCCGGTTGCCGTTCGCTGTCCCCCATCGCTCGGACACGGACTCGCGGGCGTGGCTGTGTTCTACGAGTATCTATGGCGGCACACCCGGAGGGCGGTTCATCTCGACCTCCGAGATGAAGCGCTCGAGGTCGCATTGGACCGGCTCGGCGATTGCCCCGGTGGAGATCTTCAGTCGGGGTTCACCGGCATCGTTTGGGCGGAAAGCCACATTCGAGGACAGCCATCCGAGCTCGCCGGTGACGTCGAGTTCGCACTTCGTGAACTCATGCGCGGTGGCGTCCTCCCCGTGGATGCGCTCGGCGGTCTCTCCGGCTGCGGCGTCTTCGCGCTTGAGACCGGGCGGCTCGAGTTCGCGCGCGCGGTGGCCGAGGCCGTCGCCGAGTCTGCCTACAGCGAAGGAAGCTACGCGTACTGGCCGCAAAGACCCGAGCAACTGCCCGCGGACGCTAGGTCCCTCTTCCCCACCGGCTACGTGAACTGTGGAACGGCACACGGGACACCGGGGATCATCGCTTTCCTCAGCCGCGTTCGAGCAGCCACGAAAACCGCCACCCTGGACCGCGTCATCCAAGGCGCAATCAGGTGGCTCATCGAGCACGAGCTTCCCTCGGGGTCGCTCTCGAATCTCCCCCCGATCGTGAGACGAGAGCAATGCCCGACACAGAGTCGTCTTGCGTGGTGCTACGGCGATCTCGGTGCGGCTGCAGTCCTTCAACCGGTCGAGAACGACGTTCCCGTGCGCGACTTCCCGTGTTTCGTCGAGCAGTTGGCCGTCACAGCGGCCGACATGCCGACCTCCCGGTCCGGGGTGATCGACCATGGCATGTGCCACGGCGCACTCGGAGTCGTTCACCAGTTCAATCGCCTGCACGAGCGATCGGGTGACGGGCGCTTCCTCGACGCTGCAATCCGCTGGTTCGACATCGCTCTTCAGATGCGGCGCCCGAAGGCCGGACGATCCGGGTTCTTCGGGAAGGACTCGGATCGGGCTCGCGACGCACCCGGGCTAGTGGCCGGCCTCTCCGGCATGGGGCTCGCATTGCTCGCCGCGATCGACGCTGAGGAGCCGCAATGGGATCGGGTGTTCTTTCTCTCGTAACGGCTTCTGGACGAACGACTCCGGGGAGTAACGCATCGTGCTGGTCAACGTGTCGGCGAAGCGATCCAGCACCCGGGATCCGGCGCCCACGGGTCCCCCGTCGTCGCCCACGACAGGCACCGGAGTCCGCCCCGGCAACCCTTCTTGTGTGAGCAGCCCTCGCATCCATCCGGAACGCGCTCCTCGTCGCGCAGCGAGCGCAGGAGCCGGTTCGACCGGTAGAGCTCGACCAGTCGCGTCTCCCGGATGTTGCCGACCCGGATCGGGAGGCGACGGCAGGGGTAAACGTCGCCGTTCGGCTCCAGCGCGAGAAGAGAGCTGCCCGCCGTGCAGCGGTAGTGCGGTCCGCCGCCGTGGAACTGCAGCGCCCGATGCAGGGGGATCTGCGTCTTCGGCTTCCACCAGAGCCGTCGCTCCCGATCGCGCGCCTCCCGCATGCGCTCGACGAAGTCGCGGGTCTCGTACGGATCGAGTGGCGCACATTCCGCCCCCCGACCGACGGGGATGACGCGATCCGCCCACACGCGAGCCACGCCGAGCTCGCGACCGAGGGCGGCGACTTCGCCGAACTCCGTGTAGTTGTCGCGATGCGCCGTGAACGAGATGAGCACGGGGATCTTCGCCCGACGGAGGCGACGGATCGCCGCCACCGTTCTCGCGTGATTCCCCTCGCCCCGGATTCGATCGTGGGTGGCCGGCGTGCCGTCCACGCTGACCTGCACGAAGCGGAGCCCGAGACGCTTCAGCCGCCTCGCCCTCGCGTCATCCACGAAGGTCCCGTTCGTGAGGAGCGCGAGCGAGAGTCGCGGCCGAACCGCGGCAAGGAGACCGAGAAGCTCCTCGGCGTCCTTCCGGAGGAACGGCTCACCGCCGGAGATCGTCACGTGTCCGAACGCCGGCTCCCGGCTGCCGTTCCCGAGCGCAAGCAGGAGCTCCTGGAGCTGCGCGATCACGTCCGGATAGTCGTCCCAGCCGAGCTCGGCCGGCGGAGTGGGGGTCAGATAGCAGTGCGCGCACCGGAGGTTGCAGCGCTCGGTGATCTGCCACTGGAGGAGCAGGTGGCGACGCTCCGACGTTCGCCGCCTTCGGAAGCCCATCATCCGCCGCAACCTCCTCCGCAGCCCCCGCCGCAACCACCGCCGCAACCACCGCCACCGAACCCACTATCCTTGAGCCGGCTCGACATGACGGCACTTCCGGAAATGAGAATCACGATGCCGAGGATCAGCGCGAGCTGCAGGCCGCTCGAGAGGTCGCGTTGATCGACGAGGCCCGGGCGGAACCGGAGCCGGATTCCCTTCGATCGCAGGGGCTCCTGGATCTGGAACCACTCCCAGCGCCCGTCTTCGCGCAGTCGCATCTCTTGCTCGGCGACTCCCATTCTCGGCCGGAAGCCCGCCGGGAACACGACGTCGTACTCCGCGCGCCGGACTGGAACCCGGAACTTGCCGATCCAGGGAAGAGACAGGAGGTTCGCGTCGTCCTTCTTCCCCGTAAGAGCGCCGCGGAGCGTGAACTCTACGTCGACCCGCTTGGTGCCCGAGTCCACCGCGGCAAAGAACCACCGAATGAGGTACTCCCGATCCCGGGTCACCTGTACTCGCAGGGGACGGCCCGTTTCGTCCCTGGCGGTGACTGCCTCCGGTGCATCGTTTCTCGTGTACTTGAAGCCGCCGTCCTTTGGCCCCGCGGCGATGTCGTACTCGAGTTCGAGTCGGACTCGTGCATCCGCTTCGTTCGGCTCATTCAGGAAGACGATGGCGCGGTAGTCGCTGATCTCGTACTGCGCCGCGGCGTGGCAGGTCGCGCTCGCGAGGAGCAGGAGCACGAGGGCGGCGGCGGCGCGCGCGCGATGCACGGATCAGCCGCTCGCCGCGGGAAGTCGCGCATCGAGTCGGCGGGTCGCCTCGTGCAGCGCGGACCAGGCGTCGATCAGTTCCTCCGGGGACGGCTTCGACCGACCGGCCTTCCACTCGAAGGTCCGATCCAGGAACTCCGGGGGGAGCCCGAGATCGCGCGTCGCGAGGGAGGCGACATCGCGCTGCGTGACAGGGAGGTCGCGGTTCTGGAGCCGGAGCAGCGCCCGGTACAGATGCAGGAAACTCGACGTACGGGCGAGCAGCGAGCGCACCGACTCGTCCGGCCGGGCCGCGCGCCAGAACTGCTGCTTGAGACGCATGCGAAGTCGTTTGGTCTCGTGCGCGAGCTGCCACGCGAGGTCGGCCGGCGAGATCTCGAGCGCGTCGAGCACCGGCTCTCCGTGCAGGACGACGTGGGCGTCGCGCATCCCGAGCAGGTCGATCTGGAAGAACCGGGCGGTCTCGGTGAGGTCCCGCCGGGTCAGGAAGCGCGCGGAGAAACGTCGCTTCCGGAGCCACTTGCGCGCGATGGGCGCGACGGGCACGAGGTCCCGCAGCTCCAGCTCGGAGTAGACGAACAGCACGTTGAGGTCGCTGCCGTGCGCCGCGTAGTCGCCGGAGACGGCGCTCCCGAACGCCACGACGGAAACAGGCGGCGTGCGGGATCGCTCGAGCACCTGAGCGACGAAGTCGTCGAGCTCCCGGCGGACGCGATCCGGGATCTCGAGCGCGGGGCGATTCGCGAGTTCGGTCATGGACGCCCTCCGGGCGGCGAGTGACCGGGTGCCGATGGAGGGACTGTCGCACGGGGGTGGGCGGGGAGCAAGGGGGCGCGAGCGCACCACGATGGCCTCGAAAGTCCCAAGGACTCCCCAGCAGGCTCGAGGTGCCTGCTACTCCAGGAACAGTCCTTTCAGGCTCGCCCAGCTCCGTGGCGGCGTGGACACAACACTGATCTGGATCGAATCGCCGAGATCGAACGCTACTTCGCCCCCGAATGAGTCGATGCCCTCGGCCCGCGTCACCACGATCTGGGCTACCGATCGACCACTGCCGCCTGCCTCGAGCTGAACCGTGATCTCCGCGAGCAGAACCGTGCCGTTCGCCGCACAGGCGGGGTCGTTCGAGATGATCGAAGCGGCGAGTCCGTAGGTCGGGCCGGAACCGTACTGGTAGTCGATCGCTCCACATGCCCCCCCGAACTCCGAATGCGCGGCGATCGCCGG
>JAGQIB010000500.1 GCA_020431545.1 Gemmatimonadota bacterium | reverse complement strand
GCCTACGTCCTCGAGCTGCCGCCCGGCGATCTGCCCGCCGCGCTCGCCGACGTGCCGCACGCCGTGATCGGCGAGGTCACCGCCGACCCGGTCCTGCGTCTGCACGGCAAGGACACCCTGGAGTTCCGCGCCGAAGAGCTCGAGCGAGCTCACGGCGCCACTTTCGCCCGGAGGATGGAATAGCATGCGGGTGGCGGTCGTCCTGTTTCCCGGAATGAACTGCGAGAACGAATCCGTTCGCGCGCTCGAGAGCGTGGGGCTCGCGGCGGAGATCGTGCGCGCGAACGAGCCGGACCGGCTCGACGCGTTCGACGGGTTCCTCCTGCCCGGCGGGTTCTCGTACGAGGACCGCATCCGCGCCGGCGTCGTGGCGGCACACCTGCCGGTCATGGAGCGGATCGTGCGCGCGGCGGAGGCCGGGCGTCCGGTGGCGGGGATCTGCAACGGCGCCCAGGTCCTGCTCGAGACGGGGCTCGTGCCGGGGCTGCACCCGGGACGCGTGGAGATGGCGCTCGCGCTGAACGATTCCGGGCAGCGGGTGGGCTATTACTGCGACTGGCGCTGGCTCGTGGGCGACCTGTTCCCGGAGCCGATGCCGCTGCCGTTCGCGCACGCGGAGGGGCGATTCGTCACCCGCGATCCCGCGGTGGAGGCGGCCATCGGCGACCGCGGTCTGATCGCGGCGCGCTACTGCGAGCCGAACGGAAAGGTCACCCGGGCCTGGCCGGTGAATCCGAACGGCGCCTTCGACAACGCGGCGGCGATCCGGAATCCCGAGGGCAACGTGCTGGCGATCATGCCGCACCCGGAGCGCGCGAACTGGGCGTTCCAGGTGCCGGTGTCGGTGGAGGGCGAGTGGCGCGAGGCGAAACGGAGCGGATTCCGCGATGCCCCCGGTCCCGGACGTCCCTTCTTCACCGCGTTTGCGGATCTGATGAGGAGGGCCGCCGCGTGAGCCTCGTCGCCCGGGTGCATCGGAAGACGCGCGATCTCGTGCGCGACGCCGCAGAGGACCTGCTGCTCGCGGACTCGGCGCCGCTGCTCGCGATCGATCGCGCGGAGCGCTGGTCATTCGACGCCTCGGGCGGGGATTCCCGCGCGGACGTGCAGGCCATCCTCGAGGACACGACCCTGGTCGTGAACCCGAACGTCCACCGCTGGCGCTGGGAGGAAGACGCCGAGGCGGCTCCGCGCGGCACGCGCCTCGAGATCGAGGTCCACGATCGGGTGGACGCGCTCGGGCACTCCGTCCTGCGCGCGGTGCGCGAGCGCCGCGGCCTGCGGAGCGTGTCCGCGGTGGCGCGATCCGTGGTCTGGACGATCGATCTCGAGACCGATCGGGCCGCCGCCGAGTCGCTGGCCCGCCGTCTCGTGGGCGAGGGCGAGCGCGGGGCGGGCGCCCTCGCGAATCCCCACTCCCAGGAGATCCGCTGGAGGGTGATCGCGTGACGGAACGAATCGGGCTCGCGGAAGGCGACGGGATGCACGAGAAGTGCGGGGTGTTCGGGATCTTCGATCATCCGGAGGCGGCCTGGCATACGTACCTCGGCCTGCATGCGCTGCAGCACCGGGGGCAGGAGGGGGCCGGAATCTGCTCGACGGACGGGCGGCGCCTGCATGTCCATCGGGGCCGCGGCCTCGTGTCCGACGTGTTCGCCGGCGACGCGTTCACGCAGCTCCCGGGTCGGGCCGCGATCGGCCACAACCGGTACTCCACCAGCGGCTCCGATCACGTGTCGAACCTGCAACCGCTCGTGGCGTCCTATCGCGACGGCGCGATCGCCATCGCGCACAACGGAAACCTCGTCAACGCGCGCGAGGTCCGCGAGGAGTGCGAGCACGTCGGTTCGATCTTCCAGTCCACCGTGGACTCCGAGGTCATCGTCCACCTGATCGCGCGCGCGCGCCCCGACGACCTCGAGGGTCGTATCAAGCAGGCGCTCTCCCGCGTGCGCGGCGCATACTCGCTCGTGGCGTTGACTCCGGATCGACTGATCGGGATCCGCGATCCCCACGGCATCCGCCCGCTGTGTCTCGGCGAGCTGGACGGCGCGAAGGTGCTCGCGTCCGAGAGCTGCGCGCTCGACATCCTGAACGCGCGGTACGTGCGCGAGATCGAACCGGGCGAGATGGTGGTGATCGACTCGCGCGGGATCTGCTCGCA
>JAGQIB010000499.1 GCA_020431545.1 Gemmatimonadota bacterium | reverse complement strand
CGCTCGTAGACGTCGACGAGGTCCGGCACCCGCGACATCTTCACCGAGAGGATGATCTTCTCGGCCGCGAGACCGATCTCCATCGCGCGCTCGGCCGAACGGATCGCGCTCTCGATCATCGCCTCCAGCGTGACGTCGCGCGCGTCCTTCGGCTCGGACGCGTGCGCGTTCTCGTCCATCAGGGACGTGAGCAGCTCCCCGTCGAGCGAGCCCCAGTTCACGCCGATGCGCACGGGCTTGTCGTGCTCGACCGCCACGCGGATCATGGTCGCGAAGTTCTCGTCGTGGCGGTCGCCCTTCCCCACGTTCCCGGGATTGATCCGGAGCTTCGCGAGCGTCCTCGCGGTCTCGGGGAAGTCCCGCAGCAGAACGTGCCCGTTGAAGTGGAAGTCCCCGACCAGGGGCACGAACACGCCGCGGTCGGCGAGCCGCTGCGCGATCTCGGGAACCCGCGCCGCGGCCTCCCGCGTGTTCACGGTGATCCGCACGAGTTCGGAGCCGGCCTCCGCGAGGGCCTGCACCTGGTCCGCCGTGGCCCCGGCGTCCGCCGTATCCGTGTTCGTCATGGACTGCACCACGATCGGATGCTCCGATCCGATCGGTACGTTCCCGACCCGGACGGTGCGGGTGCGGCGGCGGATGAGCGACAAGCGGGATCTCCCGGGCTTCCTGGATGGTTCGCGGATCGTGCGTGACGAAGTCTACCGCTCGATTCCGGGGAACGCCACCCGGAGCGCTTCGGCCGTGTCCTCGTCCACGCCAAGACGGTAGGCCCGTTCGGCGTACGGGCGAGCCAGGTCGGCCGCGCCGGACTGGTGCAGGAGCGCGGCGTACTCGAGCAGGAGATTCACCGGGGCGTCCGCGGCGTCGGCCGCCCGGCGCAGCCATTCCCGGTACGCCGCCCGGTCGCCCCGGGCCTCGGCGAGGCGGGCGAGGTTGCGGGCCGACTCCCACTGATCCGGGCGGAGATCCCGGACCCGGGTGAATGCCCGCTCGGCTTCGTCGAACCGCTTCGTCTGCACGCACGCCACACCGAGGTTCGTGAGCACCGAGATCTCGTCCGGCGCCAGCGCGTGCGCGACCTCGAGAAGCTCGTAGGCTTCTTCCGGTCGGCGCTGCTCGATCCGGATCGTGGCGAGGTTGTTGTACGGATCGAAGTACTGGGGGTTCCTCCGGATCGCCTCGAGGTACGCCTCGATCGCGGCGTCGGTCTCGCCGCGCGCGTCGAACTCGCGACCGTTCAGTACGAGATTCCGCTCCGGGTAGTCCTGCGACCAGCGCAACGCCTCCTCGTCGGCGAGATCGGTCCGGCCCACCCGCTCCCAGCGCTCGACGAGCAGCTTGCGTCCGTTGCGGCCGCGCACGTGATCGAGATCGAGGTACCGGGCGAGCTGGGCGTACGCCCGTTCCTCGTTCCGCAGGGTGGCGACGCGCGGGAACAGCGTGAGCGCCGCGAGCGCCGCCGCCAGCCACACGAACGGCCCGACCCGCGAAGTCGGGGCGGGCCCGACCCGGCGGATCAGCACGAGCGCGGCCACCGGCGGACCGACGAACGAGAAGAGATCCTGATCGCGCGCCATCCCGAGCTTCGGATCCACGAGCACGGCGACCCCGAACGTCGACGCGGCGAGGACGCCGAGAAACACGAGGGCCGCGTCGCGACCCTCGCCCGCCGGACGGCCCCCCCCTCCGCGGACCGCGACCACGAGGAGGAACGGAACGAGCAGGAGCACGAGGTTCGCGAGGTCGAAGACGTGCGCAGGTGACAGCAACGTGTAGCCCTCGAGCGTGAACCGGCCTGCCGTCCACGGCACGAAGAGCAGTCGCCAGCGCAGCTCGGCGAGCAGGAACCAGGCGCCGACCCCGAGCAGCACGACGAACGCCCCGATCGCCGGAACGAGCGCCCGCGTACGCCGGAGCCAGAGCCAGGCCAGCGCCGGGAGCACCGCGATCCCGAACGCATGCGAGGCGATCGCGAGCAGCGCCGCGCCGGACGCCGCGAGGCGCAACCCCCGATCCGCTCCCGCGGGAAGGCGCGCCGCCGCGGCACCGAACACGGTGAAGGCCATCACCGCGGCGACGAGTGGTCCGTAGTTCTCCACGTACCCGAAGAACACGAGCGACGCGCCGGAGAGAAGGAACGCGGCCGTGAACGCGAGCCGCGGGCCCGGCTCCGACACGAGACGTCGCGCGCCGAGCACCACGGCGAACGCCGCCCCGGCGCCCGACACGATCGCGAGTACCCGGTAGGCCGGAGCGGGACCGCCGAGTCCCCGGAGCGCCGGAAGCAGGAGGGCCGGCAACGGGGCGGTCCCCTTCACGACCGGGGGATCCGCACCGAGCAGCGCGAGACTCTGATAGCCGTCCCCGAGCGTGGGGAACTTCACGGACGCGAGCGCGGTCGCGACGAGGAACGCCGCCGCCAGGGCGAGGTCCCGCGGCGCGCGGCCCATCGACGTCGCGAGCCGGTCCGGGATCCCCGAGACCGCAAGCGCCCAGGCGACGATTCCGGCGATCGCCAGGACCACGCGAACGCCGATCGAGAGGCCCGCCCACGCGTCGAGGCCGAAGACCCGGCCGACCGGGTGGCCCCCCACGAAGAACAGCGCCGCGAGCATCCCGAAATAGACGGCGTGCGCAAGGGCGGAAGGAACGCGCGAGCCGTTCACCGGAGCCAGGCGGCCTTCCGCGTGTACACGGACTCGTCGAGCCGGAGAACGACGAAGTAGAGTCCTGCCGCGACGGGCCGCCCCGCGTCGTCGCGACCGTCCCAGCGCGCCTCCCCGGGGCCGACGTCCACCGGACCGGACACGAGGCGACGCACGCGCCGCCCGGCCACGTCGTGGATGGAGAGCTCCCCGACACCGCGTCGCGCGGCCGACCACGCGATCGCAAGCGCACCGACCGCGGGAGACGGACCGACGGTGGTGAGCCCCGCGGGCGGAAGGCCCGGCAGCTCGAACGCGGCGTCCCCGGCCAGGGCCACCCCGTCGGCCGGCGCCACGCGAAGAGGCCCCGTCCCCCGGAGCGTGAGGGTGGCCAGCGTCCCGGTGGTCGCCGCGCCGTAGCCACCGACCCGGATCCGCCCCGGATGTCCGGCCGACTGCACGGCCGGCCACGCCCCCGCCGCGGCTCCCGGCTCCCAGGACACGAGCGCGAGACCCTCGGCCTCCAGCTCCAGTCCGAACGCCGCCATGTCCGTGATCGCCTCGACCTCGAGGACGAGGCCGTCGGCCGCGCGGTTCGCGTGCAGGCGCAGCGTGGGGCGGGCGCGCACCGGCCCCGGCTCGTCGCAGGGGCTCGGGTCCAGGGACGCGAAGCACGGGAGCGGCACCGGCTCGGCCACGCACAGGACGCGCTCGTGGATCGCGAGCGCGTCGCCGGGAGTCACGGAGCCGCTGCAGTTCACGTCCGCGGACTCGACCTCGCACTCGCCGTTCGCGTCGCAGGCGCTGTCGGGCGGAACCGTCCCGGAGTTCAAGTAGATCTTCAACGCACAGAGCGCATCCGTCGCGGAGAGAATGCCATCGCCGTTCACGTCACCGTCGCCACTCGCGCAGTCGGCCTGCGTGAACTTGCCGCAGCAGGCGATCACGTCGGCGAGGTCCTCGATCGGGTCGATGACCCGGATCTCGGATTCCTCCCCCACGGCGCAGGTGTCGCAGATCGCCTCGAAGCGAAGTCGAACGAGCGAACCCGACGAGCCGGCGGGGATCGGGTTCGTGGAGAAACCGCCGCACGTGAGGCGCCCGGGTTCGTTCGCGGTCGCGTCGACGACGAAGCCGGCCGCGAGGCCGTCCGAGAGCGTGGAGTCCCGGAACGCAAGGTGCCTCGGATCCCAGACCAGCTCGAAGCCGAAGGACTCGACGTCGACCGGCGCGTTGTCGAGAGAAAGGTCGAGCCAGAACGCGTAACCCATTCCGCCTTCGATGCTTGCCGGACGCAATCCCGGCGACGGACACGGGGCGTCACAGTCCACCACGCCGACCCCGCCGACCGGAACGGAGAGGCTGCTGTCGGGCTCGGCGTTCGACTCGATCGTGAGCGCCTCGTCGAAGGGGCCGAGTCCGGGGGGCGTGAACACGACCGTCACGACCTTCGTCTCGTCCGGCGCCAGGACGAACGCGGTGGGGAACGCGGTGAACGTCGCGGAACTCGACGTGATGTCGGTCACCGAGAGCGTGTCGCTCCCGGTCGCGGTCACGATCAGCTCCTGCTCGACCGGCGTCAGCACCGGCACCGGCCCGAACTGCAAGCTCGCCGGCGAGACCCCGATCGAGGGGAACCCGGTGAGTGTCAGGTGCGCGGGGACGTCGAGGGTGGGGCTCACCGGATCGTTCGTGACGACGCGGACGATCGCGTCGAACTCGCCGGCCGGGAGGTCCGCCGGGGCGAACGTCAACGCGACCGTCGCCGAATCGGCGCTGCCGGTCTGCCCGGACGCCGGGGAGGCGGAAAGCCAGCGCGGCCCGGCAATCCAGTCGATCACCCGGTTCCCGAACTCGCGGTTGTCCGCGGAGACGAGGTCCGCCTCCACGATGCCGGCGTCGTCGAAGAACTCGTCCGAGAGCGTGACGAGCCGCCCGACGCCGACCGTCTGCGCGGCCGCCACGGACGCGTTGCCCGAGTCGTGTACGAGCTCCACCGACGGCGGGTCGACATTCGCGAGCTCCCGGATGCCCACCCCGAGGTGCAGGCGCGTGATCCCCTGCGTGGTCGGGTGCGCGGAGATCCCGCCGGAAGTCACCACCTGGTCGGCGTTCGCCGAGAACGGCGTCCACCGGATCGGCGTGCCGAGGTCGGTCAGCAGGGCGTTGAACGGAGCGAGCGCGGCCGAGGCGTCGCCCAGAAGGAGCATCCCGCCGCCGGCCCGCACCCAGTCGACCAGCGCCGCGCGCTCGCCCTCGGTCCAGGTCCCCGCCTGATCCGTGGCGACGTAGGCCTGCACCGTCGCGAGCAGCGCCGGCGTGATCGGGGTGGACGAAGGGTTCTCGAGGAATACGCCGCCCCGCGCCTGAACGTCGTCGCGAAGCGTCGACCAGCTCGTGGTCAGCCCGGGGCTGTCCCACAGGATCTGCGCCCCGGCGAGAGATCCGCTCCCGCGCCCGGCCACGACCGGCAGGACCCGGACCGTCCAGTCGAGCGGCCCCTGCCCGGAGTTGCGGATCGTGAGGTCGACTGTCGCCGAATCGCCGATCGCGAGCGTCGCGGCCACCGAGTCGGGCGAGACGGACGCGACCGGCGGCTCGAGCACGGAGCCCATCAGCACCACGTTCCGCAGCGGAGTCGCGGGATCGTTCGTCTCGATGGTGAGCGTTCCCGTCTGCGGCACGAGCGACGCCGGGCGGTGGAACAGATCCACCGCGAGCGAGTCGCCTCCCTCGATGGGCGTCCCGGGCGGCGGCGCGCCGGACGGGCCGCCGATCGTGAACTCCGGATCGGAAACCTCGAGGAGGCCGAGGTACAGCACGTCGCCCCCGTCGTTGTGGAACCACGCGGTCACGGAGCTCAAGGACTCCGGCGCCACGGGCGGAAACGTCACCGGATCCGGATCCACGCGCAGCGAAGGCGCGGCTCCGCGCGTGGTGGCTCCGGCCGGCGACGTCGCGACCAGACACGTCGCGAGGATTCCCGCGAGAGTCCGCGCGCCGCGACTCATCGCGGCGCCCCGCGGTGCATGGACTTCAGGGCGCCGAACCCGAGCGTCTCCACCGCGACCCCCGGCTCGACCGTCGCCGTGAGCGCGAACTCGCCGGCGTCGGTTCCGTCGCCCGTCACCACGAGACGGTACTCGCGCGTGGCGGCCGTCTCGTTCGCGATCTCCACCGTCGCCGTGCCCGAGAAACCGCGGTCGCCGGCCACGCACGTCGCCGCGGGGTTCGCGCAGTCCTCGATCAGGAACAGCGTGCCGAGCCAGTCCCCGGACGGATCGAGGACGGCCGAGAACCGGTGAGCCGCCGGAACCTCCACGACCCACACGACGTCACGACCCGTCTGGATCGCGCCGGTGCAACCGCTCGCGCCCAGCGTGTAGTCGTGCGTCGCGAAGCGGGTGTCTCCGTTCACCACGACCGTGGCGACGGCGGGCCCGAACCGGAATCCCCCGGCGAGCGCGCCCGCGCAGTCGTCGTTCGCCGGAGGCGCCACGTCCGGCGTGCCCACGCGGATCTCGTCGAGCGCGACGTCGGCGGCCGAGTTGCCCCAGTAACGGAAGCGCAGGATCACGGCCGACTGGTCGAGAAGGCTCGCGAGGTCGACCACCACGTTGCGCCAGGCCCAGCCCGTCTCCGTGACGTCGTGGATGGAGAACAACGCCGCCCAGGTTCCGCCGCCGTTCGTGGAGACGTTCGCGGCGAACGCGTTGGATCCCTGGGTGAACCAGAACGGGTCGGTCCGGTACCAGAACGACAGCGTCGTGCCGGCGGGCGCGCCCGTGAGATCGAGCGGCGGGGTGAGCAGCCATTCGTCCGGCGAGGCGGTGTCGGTCCAGCGAATCACGGCGGCGCCGTCGCCCGAGTAGACGTTCCAGCTCTCGGTCGTCCGCGCCCAGCGGTGCGGAGCCGGCGCCGAAGGCGCGTAGGTCCAGCCCGCGGGCGGGAACGTCGAGTCGTCGAAGTCCGCCGCGAGCAGGTCGCCCCGAATCACGGGTCCGGCGGGTGATCGTTCCTCGAGCGTGGTCGGGTCGATCGGTGACGTGCGTGGCGAAGGCGAATCGTCCGCTCCCCGGACCGTACCGGGACCCACCAGAGCGACCGTCGCGAGAGCCATCGCGGCCGGAGTGAACCGCCGCGCCGCCCGGAGAGTCCGGGTCCCCCGTGGATTCATCGTCGTCCCCTCCGCCCCCGTCCGGAGCGCCGACCGCGGCGCCCCGACGTGGGCGAAGGATAGGACAAGACCTAGCGGAGCGACAGTTTTTCCCGCTCGCCGCGGATCAGTCCACGAACACCACCCGCTCGGATCGCGTCTCGTGTCCGGCGCGCAGCCGCACCCAGTAGACACCGGACGCCACTCGCGCCCCGGCCGCGTCGCGACGATCCCACCAGGCGGTCTTGGGCCCGGCCTGCTCCACGCCGTCGACGAGCGTGCGGATCCGGCGGCCGGCCACGTCGAACAGCTCGAGCGCCACCGGTCCGGCGCCGGGCACGTAGAAGCGGATCTCCGCGCGCGACGACGCCGGGTTCGGGCGCGGCGGCAACAGCGCCAGCGACTGCGCGGCCGCGACGTCCGGGCCGAAGTCGGCCGACGTCGTGCCGAGCTGGTGGACGTCCATGACCCAGTCGTCGGGATCGATCTCGAGTCCGGTGGGCGCCGCCGTCACGAAGAACGAGAAGTTCTCGGACGCCGCCGCCACGCGTTCGTTGAAGTCGAAGTCGCCCCCG
>JAGQIB010000498.1 GCA_020431545.1 Gemmatimonadota bacterium | reverse complement strand
GCTCCGAGGTCGTCGATCTCGCGATCGCCGGTCGTCGGCACGTGGACGTTGGGCTCACCGTCGGCCAGATCCATGGCCGCACGTCCGATCTCCTCGATCGGATTCAGGATCGTGCGGGTGAGGTACAGGCTGAGCAGGTAGAACACGACCGACGTGAACAGGAAGAGCGACGCGAACAGCCAGCGCACGTTCTCCAGGTCCTTCGTGAGCGTGTCGGAGGAGAGTCGTACCGAGACGACGAGCGGTCGGCCGTCCGCGCTCACCATGGGGTGGAACGCGACGTGGCTGTCGGTCAGGCGCGTGACGCTCGGCCCCCCGGCCGGGACCGCCGGCGCCGCCGCGTTGACCGGCCATCTTTCGACCGGCGTGCCGTCCGCGGACGTGATGGCGGCAGAGAGAAACAGCGGCTCGCTTCGCAGCCACTCCTCGATGACGTCGTGTCCCTCGGTCGCGCCCGGGTGCTCGCGCAGGAACGACAGCGTCCGCGCGACCGTCAGCGCCTGCTGATCGAACGCCGCGCGCGCCTGCTCCTCGTACGCGCGCGGCATCGCGAGACAGACGACGGCGACCACGCCGAGAAACGACATGGCGCACGCCGCGCTCACGCGCATGCGAAGCGAGCGTTGCAATCGGACGGAGGAGCCTCGGTTCGTCATGATCTCCCGAAACCCGCGGGGACGGGGGGGGCCGTCCCGGGGCGAAAAGTCTCTTCCGTTCTTTCGGGAAAGCTTGGACGTTGCTTGAGGGGCTGGCCGATCCCGGCCGGCGGCCTCGCGCCGGCCGGCTACTTCTGGATGTAGCCGAGGGCCTCGAGCTGCTCGCGTGTCTCCGGGTCGAGGTCGCCGGGGTCGCGCGCCGCCATCGCGCCGGCGGAGCCCACTCGTTCCTGCCAGGCGCGAAGATCCGCAAGAAGGGCGCCCATGGCGTCGGTGTCCACGGCGTGCCGGTCGCGCCGCTCGCCCGGATCCTGCCCCAGATCGAACATCTCGATCCGGAGGTCCTCGGGGTCGAGGATGACCTTCCGGTCCGGCGTGCGCAGGAACTTCTGCTCCGGACCGTACAGGGTGGCCTCGCCGTAGGTGGCGTCGACCCCGTCGGGCGAGCCGGCGAGCACGTCGACTCCCTCGAACGCGGGATCCGGAGGGAGGCCGGCCGCCGCCAGCAACGTCGGCGCGACGTCGACCGTGCGCACGAGGGCGTCGCGCACGCGTCCCCGGGTGCCCCCCGGCGGCACCACGAACAGCGGCACGCGCACGACCTCCTCGTACATCGCGTGACCGTGGCCGTAGCCGCCGTGATCCCAGAACTCCTCGCCGTGATCGGCCGTGAACGCGATCGCGGTGTTCGGCAGGTCGCCGCTCTCCGTCAATCCGCGCAGCAGCCGACCGATCTCACGATCCGTGTACGCGACCTCGCCGTGGTAGAGCCTTTCGATCTCGAGCCGCCCCTCCTCGCCGCCCGGATAGTCGCCGGCGCGGATCTGTTCGACCGTCAACGCGGAACCGATCCGAGTCGGCGGCGGGCCGAACAGACGGTCCCACGGCGCCGCGGGCCAGTTCGGCAGGTGCGGGTCGAAGTAGTGCAACCACAGACACCACGCCCCTTCGCCGTTTGCGGTCCACGCGAGCCCGCGCGTGGTGAGGTGATCGGCGCGATCGAGCGCGAGCGAGCGCAGCGCGACCTTGGAGAGCACGCGGCCGAGCCTCGTGCCGCGCACGGCATCCAGGGACTCGATCCGCTCCGCCACGTCGAACGTGTCGAAGCCGCGCGTGAGCGATCCGGTCGCGAGCCACGGGTTCGAGACGAACGCGCCGCAACGTCGCCCGCGGTCGCCCGCGACCTCCGCGAGAGATACGACGTCCGGCGAGAGCCCCGAGAGTTCCTCCAGCACGCGGTGCTGACCCGGATACGTGGCGGTGAGCAACGACGCGAGTGACGGCAGCGTCCACGGCGACGGGGCGATGCACTGCGACCACGTCGTGCCGCGTCGCGAGAGTCGATCGAGCGAGGGCGTGCGCGCATTCGGATCGCCCGTGAAGCCGAGCGCGTCCGGACGGAGCGTGTCCACGGACAGCAGCAGCAGGTTCGCGGCGGCGGGGATCCCGCGTGTCGTCGCCGCGGGCGGGCGCGCGGACCGCGCGAGCCATGCGGCCGCCGGCGCCGCCGCGAGGAGACCCGGAATCGCGAAGGCCGCGAGGGTACGGATGGCGCGAGGCGAGACGAAGCGGGCCAGACCGCGGGAGAGACCCACGAGCAAGGCGAGCAAGACGAGGGCGGCGAGCAGGGCGAGCGCTCCGTCGGCGAGCGACCAGGGGATTCTCTTGTAGAAGAACCGGCCGGCGAGCACGGCGACGGGAATGAGAGCGACGGATGCGATCACGTTCGCGACCCGGGCGGACGGGCCGGCCGGGCGACGCGTCAGACCGAGCGCCACGGTGAGGGGCAGTGTCCCCAGCCACGCGAGCAACGCGCCCAGCGAGGCTGCGGCCAGGGGCAACGTGACACCGTGCGCGCCACCCGCGAGTGCCACCGCGCCGTCGATCAGTCCGACGACGCCGCCCGCGAGAAGAGGGGTCCCCCACGACGCCAGGAAGACCGCTCCGGCGGAAGTTTCGCGCATCGTTTCTCCGAGGGAGCGGGGCGTCGTTCGGGGTCCGCGAACGGCCCGTCAAGGGTAGGAGATCGCCCGACGAAACGTCAAATGGCGCGCCCCGTTCTCATGTATCATCTCCGGCCATGCAGAGTTCCCTTCTCGCGAGAGCCGTACGCAGCGGCGCGGCCTTGCTTCGGATCGGGCTCCTCTTCACGCCGTTCGTCGCCTCCGCCGTCCCCGAGATCGAAGAGCACCCGGCGCGCCTGCGCGTCGAGGCGCCGTCCGAAGTCGTGGCGGGCGAGCCGTTTCGGGTGACGGTCCTGCTGGAGAATCGCTGGGACGCCGAGGGTCCGGTCCTGCCCGAGGCGGGGGTTCCCTGGGGCGCCGTTCTCGACTGCACGGCCTCCGACCCGGGCGCGCGGCTGCCCGGCACGGTGCGGATCGCGCGGGACACCGGGGGACGCGTCGCCTTCGACGCGACGCTCTCGCGCCCCGGGCTGCAGACCCTCGAGGTGCGCGGGGAAGACGGTCTTTCGAGTCGATCGGCGCCGATCCGGGTCCACGAGACGCGACCGGATCTGCTCGTGTACTGGGGCGACCTGCACGGCCACCTGCACACGTCCGGGCGCGGCCACGACGGAGCGATTCCCGCCGACGAGTACGGCCGGCTCGTGGGCGAGGCGTTCGCGTTCGCGCGGGACGCCGCGAATCTCGACTTCTGCGCACTCACGCCGCACATCCAGACCGC
>JAGQIB010000497.1:2350-4739 GCA_020431545.1 Gemmatimonadota bacterium | reverse complement strand
CGATTCTGCCGTTGCCTCATCGGAACACCCCCGACCAGGGTCCTGCCATGACCGAACCACGAATCGTCACCACCCGGGTCACTCGGAACGAGGGCAACCCGCAGCCTCTGGGCGGCTCGCGCCCGGGCGCAGCGGTGAACCCGCTGCCGTACGACTCGGATCCCCACCCGGAGCGCTCGCGACGCGGGATCCACCCGTTGCTGTTCGGGCTGCTGCTGCTGTCGGGAGGTGTGGCCGTCTACGGGTCGGTCCGCGGCGACCGCGCGGACGAGGTGCCGAAGGCCTGGCGCCAGGTCGGCGGGCCCGACGCGCCCGCGACGTCGATGATCTCCGAAGTGAAGGCCGACGGCGCGAACGGCTCGCTGCTCCGTCTCGAATGGCCGGCGCATCCGCAGGCGGAGAGCTATCGCATCCGTTTCATCGACGGGCGCGGAGCCGGACCGGCCGAGGTGCCGGTGCAGAGCAACGTGTTCCTCTACGACCTGAGCTCGGACGTGCTGCACCTGCCCCGGACGTTCGACTGGATCGTGACGGCCGTGCTGCCGGACGGCAGCGAGATCGTGACGCCCAAGCGTCACCACCCCTAGCTCCGGTCCGGACCACGGCTCAGCGCCGCCAGCCCGCCTTGACGCGAGCCCACGTGGAGGTCTCGAGCTCCGCATCGACGGCGGTGGGCGCGCACGCGACGTCGAACGCGCCGCGCCGACCGCACGTACCGTCGTCCGCGCACGGGGAGTCGCTGCGAATGCTCCAGTCGGAGAGCGCCGGATCGCAGAACAGCGGGTCCGCGAACAGATTCGTCCCGAGGTCGACCGCGCCCGCGAGACTCTCGCCGCCGACGTTGCCGAAGAAGTCGGAGCACCCCACGATCGGATCGGCCCCGACGGCGACGAACACCGCGCCGCCGGCCACCCCGAGCGCCACGACGGTCCGATCGATCAGGGGAATCGCGAGCGCATTGAAGTACAGCGCGCCGCCCCCGGCCATCGTGGCTTCCTGACGGACAAACGTGCACCCCGTCACCTCGCCGCCGGTCAGGAGATCGAACCAGAGTCCGGCCCCGTGCCCGGCGACGTTGCCCTCGAACAGACAGGCCCGGATGAGCGGCGTGCAGCCGTTCCGCACGGCGACGGCACCACCGACCTGCGCGTCGTTGCCGAGGAAGACGCTCGACTCGACGGTGGGGGCGGGAAGATCCGTCATCGAGATCGCGCCCCCGGACTGGGTCGCGACGTTCGCCTCGAACTCGCAGTCGACCGCCCGGAACGCGGACTCGTCCGAGCCGATCGCTCCTCCCAGCGCCGCTTCGTTCTGGACGAACCGACACCGCTCGAAGACGAGCGAAGACTGAAACACGTAGGCACCGCCGCCGAGTCCCGATCCGAGGCCGTTCGCGATCACGAAGTCCTCGATGCGGGTGGCAGGTCCACAGCCGCTCGCGGTCAGCGCGATCCCGGCCGCTCCTCCGTCCAGCACCGGCCGATCGGCCGGATCCTCGCCGCGGAGAATGACCCCATCGACCATCACGACGTTCTCGGGATAAGTTCCGGGGCGCACCACCACCGTGTCGGCCGCGACCGCCGCGGCGAGCGCCGCCGCGATCGTGGACACGGAATCCGGCACGACGATCGTCGCGGCCCGCGCCGGGCCGAACGCAACGATCGCGGTGAGAATGAGAAGCCCGCAGAGGCGCATGAAGTCCGATCCGAGGTGAAATCCGGGATGCCGTCGCTCGATGATACGCCGTTCCCGGCGCCTTTCAAAGAGAAGCGGTCGGTTCGCCGCCCGGGGCGTCGGCAACCGTCGCCGATCCTGACATCGATTGGACGTCTCTGGCACGCGGGGCAAGGGAGGGGACGGTGTCCGCGATTCTGTCCGTGATCCTGCCCGTCGCCGCCTTCCTGGTGGGAATGGGCATCGGCCCCCTCGGGCTGGCGCTCGTCCCGCTCGAGGCCGTCCTCGCGACACTGCCCCTGCTGACGCTGCTGATCGCGATCCTGTTCGGATTGCTCGGCCTCCGCCTCGGGCGCGGGTTGTTGCGGTTGCCTCCCGGTGAAATCCTGAAGCGCTCCCTTCCACCCCTCGTGTTCGCGGCCGTGATGCTGCTCGCCGGCACGGCCGCTCTCCCCCGCCTGCTCGCGCCACTGGAACGGGAGTTCGAGCGCTTCCACCTGCCGCTCGCCGTGACGCTCGCGTCACTCGCGCTGCTCTCCATCCGCGATCTGCGAACCCGCCCGCCGGCCGACGTCGGATCGCTGTTCCTGGTGGCCATCGGACTGCTCGGCGCCGTGCACTCGTTCGCACCGACCTTCGTGTGGAACCAGCACCTGGACCACGGAGTGATCTGGCGCGGGCCGGTCCTCGTGCTCGGCGAATCGGGAGCGCTCGG
>JAGQIB010000497.1:0-2151 GCA_020431545.1 Gemmatimonadota bacterium | reverse complement strand
TGGGAGTGGCCGCTGCTGTTCCTGGCGGGACTCGCGTACGCCCCGCACCTGCTCCGGGACAGCCTGGTGGTTCCTGCGCTGTGGGTCACGGCCGTCGCCGTCGCGCTCGCCGTGCTCGCGCGACTTCGACTCGCCTCGGGCGAGACTCTCGTCACCGGTCCGGGATTGCTGTTCCTGGCGCTGGCGCTCAGCGTGCGCCTCGATCCCCGGATGGGTCCGCTCGGCCGGGTGACGATCGATCTCGCGCTTCCGGTGTGGTTCGCGGTGCGGGGGGCACTCGGTCTCGTTCAGTCGCGTGCGAACACGAAGATCAGATCCTCGGAGCCTTCCCGCCAGGGGCCGCCGCGGAAATCGCCGTAGAGTCGCAACGGCCGCAGTCCCGCGCGAGAGAGCAGGTGCTCGAACTCGAATCGACCGAACCAGCGGGCGCGCATCGGCGCGTGGTCCCGCTGCAGCCGACGTTTCCCGCGGTACTCGTCCCACCAGTAGTCCACGTACGCCATCTGGGCCGCGTAGTCGTACTGCAGCTTGAAGCGCTGCACCACGCGCGTGCCGCGCGACGGATGCGTGCGGTCGTAGGACACCTGGACGCGCCCCGCGTCCTGGCCGAGCTCCGCGAGGTTCGGGCTCCAGAGCGCGATCGCGCCGATCCCGTCCGGCGCGAGACGACGTCGCATCGATCGCAGCGCGGCAAGCTGGCGATCCACCGAGTACAGATGATTGAACGATCGGAACGGCGCGATCACCGTGCCGAACCTTCCGCGCACCGGCGGCGACGTCATGTCGCCCCGCACGAGACGCACCTTGCCCGGCAGCTCGCCGGCGCGCTCGAATCGGCGTCGCGCCGACTCCAGCATCCCGGGAGAGAGATCGACCGCGGTCACGTCGTGGCCGTCCTTCGCCAGGACGACCGTGACCCGGCCGGTGCCCGCGCCGAGCTCCAGCACCGGACCGCCGCCCTCGGCCGCGCAATCCCGCCAGAACGGAAGATCCTGCCGCACGCGACGTTCGTAGTCGAAGTCGTACCACTTCGCGATCGCGTCGAACTCGGGATGATCGAGCGGAACGTCGCCGGCCATCAGACGGTTTCGACGTCGCGCACGGAAGGTCGCGCGATCCAGCCGCGCAGGCGGAGACGGACGCACGCGCCTCCGAGATCGGAGTCCTCGATCTCGATCTTGCCCGCGTGGGCCTGGGCGCAATTGCGAACGGAGAGCATGCCGAGTCCGGTCCCGGTTTCCTTGGTGGTGAAGAACGGCTCCAGGATCTTCTGCCTCATCTCGAGCGGGATTCCCGGACCGTCGTCGTGCGCCTCGATCATCGCACCGTTCCCGTCGCGGCGCACGCGGACGATCACCGTGGATCGCGCCGCCTCCGCCGCGTTGATCACGAGGTTCAGGACCGCGCGCACGATCAGGGTCCGGTTCACCGTCATCGAGACCTGGTCGGCGACCTCGAGCTCCGTACGCATTCCGTGCACCTGCCGATGGCCGCGCGCGAAGTCGATGCCCTCCCGCGCGACCTGCGAGATCTCGAACTCCTGCGCGGTGTCCTGCACACCCGCGCGCGCGAAGCCCACGAGCCCGTCGGCGAGGTCCGAGAGGCTCCGGATCGCGGACGCGATCTCCTGCACGGTGCGCCGCGAGTCGACGTCGAGCGTGTCGCGTTCGGCCAGCTGCTCGGCCTTGCCGAACGCGAGGAACAGCATGTTGTTCATGTCGTGCGCCGTGACCGCCGCGACCTCCGCGGCGGCCGCCCGCTTTTCCGCCTGGGCCAGCGCGGCGCCCTGGGCCTCGAAGGCCTCCTCCCGCCGGTCCGCCCGGACGAGGAGCCACCAGACCACCACGAACTGCGCCGTGGTCGTGATCACGACGAACAGCATGCCCTTGAGCGACTGGATCCGGTTCAGCTCCTGGACGTCCTGCGCGATGCGCGCGGCGATCGAGTCCGAGAACCAGATGTAGGCGAGACAGCAAACGAGATAGACCGCGGCCACGATGGTCGCGGTGCGGAACGGCCGCTCCCGGGGCAGGGCGCGGCGCCGCGGGCGTCCCTGGGGTTCCATGCCCACGCCACCTCGGTTCTGCGCGGTCGACCCGGACGGCGGGGGTCCACCGGGCGGCCCGCGCGGGGCCAGCTCGGCGAATCTAG
>JAGQIB010000496.1 GCA_020431545.1 Gemmatimonadota bacterium | reverse complement strand
GACGGCGACGGCATCGTCGAGGTCGGCGAGACGGTGCGGCTCACGCCCACCGTGCTCAACCGCGGAACCGGCGCGGCCATCTCGGTGGACGGCGCGGCCACGGCGGCGGCCGGCATCACGTTCGTGGACGCGGCGGACTCCTACGGCGACGTGGATCCGCTCGCCCAGACCGCCGGCACCGACGGCTACGTGTTCACCGTGGACACGGCGCTCGGGACCTCCATCGACCTCACGCTCACGGACTCGCTCGGCCGGACCACGGTCAAGAACATCGAGTTCGTGGCGCCGGCGGCGCCGGTCAACGTCGCGTTCGAATCCGGCTCCACGGAGATCACGGTCACGTGGGATCCGGTCGCCGCCGCGGACCTCGCCGGCTACAACGTCTACCGGAGTCCGACTTCCGGGTCCGGTCACACGCGCGTGAACTACGAGCTGCTCCGGACGGGCTCGCGCTACGTCGACGAGGGCCTCGCGCTCGGGTCGATCCAGTTCTACTACGTGACGTCCGTGGACTCGTCCGGCAACGAGAGTCCGGCGTCGGCGGAGATCGAGGCGTGGACCACGATCCCGCAGGTCGGTGGCTTCCCGAAGGACGCGAACAGCAACGTGTTCAGCGGGATGACCATGGCCGACGCGGACAACGACGGCGACGGTCTCGAGCTGTTCGTGGGCTCGCAGGACTTCCGCATGTACGCATGGGAGGACGACGGTTCGGACGTGGCCTCGGACTGGCCGGTCGTGGCGAACGCCGCCGTCTGGGCCACGCCGGCTCTCGGTGATCTCGACGGGGACGATCTGCTCGAGGTGATGTGGGGCGCGATGGATTCGCGGTTCTACGTCACGCACCACGACGGCACGGCCGCGATCGGTCCGAATCGCTGGATCTTCGACGTGCAGGGCTCGAACCAGACCATGCGCGGAGCCCCGGTCATCGCGAACGTGGACGCGGATCCGGAGTACGAGTTCTTCGTGGGCACGGACTTCGGCACGCTCTACGGATTCGAGCACGACGGCACGCCGCTGCCGGGTGCCGACTCGCTCGGCGTGATCTACACCGCACCGCAGACGAACGAGTATCCCCCGCGCATCTGGGGGCCCCTCGCGGTCGGTGACCTGGACGACAACGGGACGATGGAGATCGTGTTCACCTGCTGGAACGATCGCCTGTACGTCATCGGGGCCGACGGCACCGATCGCCCCGGTTTCCCGATCCAGCATCCCGAGGATTTCCGGAACGGTCCGTCGCTCGGCGACCTGGACAACGACGGAACGCTCGAGATCGTCGCGGGGAACATCGACAGCAAGCTGTACGTGTGGAACCACGACGGCACGTCGTATCTCACCGGCACGAACGGGTTGTTCGCGGATCTGCCGGGCGAGATCCGGAGCCAGCCGGCACTCTGCCAGCTCGATGCCGATCCGGAGCTGGAGATCGTGGTCACCTGCATGGACGGCGCGATCTACGCGTTCAATCACGACGGCTCCGGCTTCACCCAGGTCGGCGGGCTGCTCGCCATGCTCGATCCGGGAGACGGCATCTCGGCGAGCCCGATCGTCGTGGACGTGGACGGCGACGGCGACATGGAGATCCTCGTCGGCCATCGCAACGGCAGCTTCTACGGCGTGCACCACACCGGCGCGCGCGTGGCGGGGCTTCCGATCCCGACGTCGCTCCAGATCTTCTCGACGGCGGCGGCCGGCGACATCGACAACGACGGAGACGTCGACGTCGCGTTCGCTTCCTACGACGAAAGCGTCAACGTGCTCGACTTCCCGGGCGCGTCGACACCGGAGGCGTACGAGTGGCCGACGACGGGCGGCAACGTCCGGCGCACGTCGCTGTACGGCGAGCTCGCGGACGGCGGCGCGACGGACGTCAACCCGCTGCCGGGCAGCGCCGCGGTGCAGTTCGCGCTCTCGCAGAACACCCCGAACCCGTTCCCCGGCGGCACCTCGATCGAGTTCGCGGTGCCGAAGACGCAGCACGTCACCCTGCGGGTCTACAACGTCGAGGGCCGCCTCGTGCGCACCCTCGTCGACGAGTCCGTGCAGGCGGGACGTGGTCGCGTGAACTGGGACGGTCGCGACGCCCAGGGTCGGGCGCTGTCCTCGGGCGTGTACTTCTACCGCCTCGACAACGGTGAGACGTCCGTGACCCGCAAGAGCGTGTTGCTGCGGTAGCTCGATCGGCACATCGTCGAACTCCTGCGGGCGGGGCTTCATCCGGGCTCCGCCCGCTGCCGTTTACAGCGGAGAGCCAGACACCGGGTCGGTCGGACGCCGCCCCGGGGGCCGGCTTCGACCTTTCGGGATTCCGGTCGACCGGCGTACGATGCGGCCGCCGCACGATGGGGCGAGTCCGAGGAGGCGAGGGAGAGCGATGCGCAGATCCAAGATCGTGGCCACGCTGGGGCCGGCGTCCTCGGCGCCCGAGACCGTGCTCGAGCTCATCCGCTCGGGAGTCGACGTCTTCCGGCTGAACTACAGCCACGGCCGGCGCGAGGACCATGCGACGGCCGTGCAGGTCATCCGGGAGGCGGCCCGGACCCACGGTCGCGAGATCGGGATCCTGCAGGATCTGTCGGGACCGAAGATCCGCACGGGAGCGCTGGAGGGGGAAGACGAGATCCGCTTCGAGACCGACGAGGAGGTGCGCTTGGTTCCGGGCGACGGACCGATCCGCCGGGGCGTCCTCACGTCGAACCTGCCCTCTCTGATCGACGACCTGCGTCCCGAGCAACGCGTGCTGCTGCGCGACGGACGGCTCGAGCTGCGGACGATCGAGCGACGCGGCGAGGAGTTCCTGCTGCGCGTCGTACGGGGCGGATTGCTGAGCGGGCGCGCGGGCATCAATCTGCCCGAAACCCGCATCTCCGTTCCGTCGCTCACCGAGAAGGACCGACTCGATCTCGCGCACGGGCTCGAGGTCGGCGTGGACATCGTGGCACTCTCGTTCGTGCGGACCGCCCACGATCTCGAGGAGGCGCGAGCCGCCGCGGCGCCGCGCGAGATCTTCCTGATCGCGAAGATCGAGAAGCCCGAGGCGATCGACAATCTGGACGAGATCCTCGCGGTCGCCGACGGCGTGATGGTCGCGCGGGGGGATCTCGGCGTGGAGATGCCGGCCGAGAGCGTACCGGTCCTGCAGAAGCGCATCATCCGCGCGGCGAACCGGGTGCGGAAGCCCGTCATCACGGCCACCCAGATGCTGGAGTCGATGATCGAGAGCGCCGTGCCCACGCGCGCCGAGGCGTCGGACGTGGCGAACGCGATCTTCGACGGCACCGACG
>JAGQIB010000495.1:756-9630 GCA_020431545.1 Gemmatimonadota bacterium | reverse complement strand
GGCTCGTAGGAGCCGGTGCCGGCGCCGACGTTCAGCACGTGAGTCGCGGAGCCCAGCGCATCGTCGATTCGTGACGCCAGACGCCGATCCGGCCGGCGACGCCGCGAGTAGCCGACACCGATTCGATCGTAGAGGGTGACGTTCACAGGAGACTTCCCGCGCGATTGAGGCCCCATGGCGAACTCGATCTGCCCCGGGATCGTAGCACGAGGGCAGCCCGATTCGTGTCGCGCTTCAGACGTCGCGCCGCAGGTCCTTCTCGTAGCGCCACACCTCGAGGGACAGGACTCCGTCCGGCGTAGGCAGGTGCTCGATCATGTTCCCCACTCGGATCCAGCCGCTCTTGTCGTAGAACCTCGCGGCGCGCTCGTTTCCGATCGCGCAGGCGAGCCAGGCGGTCTCGATCCCATCCGCGGCGAGGCGTTCCTCCGCGTCGGCGATGAGGCGGGCCGCGACGCCCGTACCTCGAGCCGCGCGCGAAACGTAGAACTGATTGAGCTCGTCGCCGCGAAGCATGCTGAACCCGAGAGGCCCGTCCGGGGAACCCGCCACCCGCACCTCGGCCAGGGCGTCCCGCAACCGCCGGCGGAAGCTCTCGAGCGTTCGATGACGGGCGAGCTCCGCCGGCACGATCCGGGCGTGAGCATCCTGCCACCCCTCGTGCCAGAGGCTCGCCAGCGCATCGACGTCACTCGTGCGCGCGGCGCGAACGCTCACGACTTCCGGCGCCTTGCCGCAGCGCGTGCGACGTCCTGCTTCACCTTGAGCTTCACGATTCTCCGGATGAGGTCGTACGGGATCGCGCGATCCAGCGGGAACTTCAGGTTGCCCTTGGGGCCGGCGTAGGGCTCGAGGGCGCGCTCGAGCTTCGCGTCGCCCGACACCGGCGGATAGAGACCGATGTGATTCTTGAACGCGGCGAAGTAGACGAGAATGCCGCCCTGCTTGAAGGCCGGCATGCGGTAGCTGATCAGCTCCTGCGCGTCGGGGGCCTCGTCCCGGATCACTCGCCGGATCTCGGTCAGGACCGGCCGTACCGCGGGAGACGCGGCCGCGATGTACTCGTCGATGGTCGCGGGCGGCGATGCTTCCGTGTTCAATCGATCCTCACGCGTTCAGGCGCCAGAGCTGCAGGTTCAGCGCAGCGGCAAAGGTGACCCAGCCGAGATACGGAAGCAAGAGTGTCCCGGCCGGGGCGGAAACGCGCCAGAACGCGATCGTCGTCGCCAGGATCGCCGACCAGAGGACACAGATGTCCGCGAACGCGAGGCCGGGACGGTGCACGCCGAAGAAGAGGTAGGACCAGAGCGCGTTGAGGAGCAGCTGCGCGAAGAACAGTCCCAGTGCGCCGGACGCCCCCGAGAAACCGACCTTCCGCCAGACGAGCCACGCGGCCACGGCCATGAGCACGTACAGGATCGACCAGACCGGAGCGAACACGGAGTTCGGCGGATTCCAGCTCGGCTTGACCAGGGAGGCATACCACTCCCCGGGCGCGAAGCGGGAACCGATCCAGCCGGCGGCCAGCGAAACGACGATCCAGAGGATCAATCCCGCCACCGATCTCATTTCATCGCCCCCTCGTTCACACGCCGCCTTCCAGAGAGCGACGGAGCTGATCCGCCAGTCCTTCGATCTCGGTGGTCATTCCCCGGATGCCGGGAAACCGGAGTGGTGCACGATCTCCCAGTCCTCCACGATCCGACCGTTCTCGATGCGGCTGATCACGATGCCCTCGGTGGTCCAGGCGTTGCCGGTCGGTTCGACGCCGAAGAAGACGCCCGTGTGGTGGCCGCGACTGACGAATCGGGTGACGACGAGGTCGCCTTCGGCCACTTGCTGCTCGACCGTGGCTCGCCGGTCATCGGACGCCGCGAGAATGGCCGCGGCGAAGGCACGCACGTTCTCCGGACCCCGGATCTCGGCTCCCGCCGGCCCATGGTGGACGTAGTCCGCCGAGTAGATCTCGGAGATCGCATCGAGGTTCCGTTGATTGATCACGTCGTCGAACCAACGTCGAGCGAGCGCCTTTCCGGCTTCCATGGAACCGCCCTCGAGCTGCATGGAGCCCTCGGCGGCGGCGCGCGCGGGGATGCCGCAACTCGCCAGGGGGACCAGGCAGCATGCCAGGATCAGAATCTTCGTCATCGCCGTCCCCCGCGTTTCCTCCGAACGAACGGTACGAAGTCGCACCTTGCGACCATCTTGCAGAGTGCGATCCCCCGGTTGCAAGAACGAGTTGCCACTCAGGTCCCTTCGTCTCAGGTCCCTTCGTCGTCCAGCACCAGCTCCGCGGGCAACGTGTCGGATGAGAAGGGTCCGAACAGGTACTGGGCTCCCCAGCGCCACTCTCCGCTGTCCGCCGGGCGCTCCACCAGAAAGTAGACGCACTGCGCCTCCGGCGGCAGCAGCCATTCCAGCTCGCTGCCGAGGGCGACCGGTGGGAACTGCCGCGATCCCAGCGAAATGGGCTCTCCGTACGGCCCGCTGGGAGGGAGTCCGAAGAACATCGCCACTCGCGCTTCACCCGGCTTCACCGCGGCGGCCGGGCGCAGAACCAGTCGGTGCGGTACGAGCTTGTCTCGCAGATCGATCTCCCCGACATCGATCTCCCCCGTCGCGTCAACTTCGGGAAGTGCTTCCCAGTCGATCCGGTGGAGCTCCGTCCGGAGCCCGGTCGAGACAATCACGCGCACCAAGTCGCCCTCGAGCTCGTGGCGGAAGCGCCCGTTCTCGTCGAACAGGAGCCACACACGACGTGGGCCGTCCCCGGGATCCGCGACCGTGGCGATGATCTCGACACCTCGGCTTCCCGCGCCGGCAGGCAGAAGGATCCGACCCGCCAGCGTGTACGACGAGCTCGTCCGGGTCGGTCCGCCGACCGCTTCCGTCGCGACGACGTCCCTCGCCGTGAGGCCGATCGCCGCCGCGAACGTCCAGCTCGTGACCACGAGACCCCGGCGGCCGCCGCAGGAACCTCGCACTCTTCTCCCGGCGCTACTTCGTGAGGACGACATGGGTCGCGAGCTCCGTGCACGCGCGCTCCGTGCACCGGTAGCCGAGGCCGACCAAGTCGATCTCGGCGAAAAGGTGCTCGCCCCTGCCCAGCAGAGCGGGGGCCACCGCGAGGTGAACCTCGTCGACGAGTCCCGCCAGGATGTACTGCCGCACGGTGGCAACTCCCCCTCCCAGTCGGACGTCCTTGGCTCCGGCCGCGTCCCGCGCTCGCTCCAGCGCGGCGTGAATGCCGTCCGTGACGAAGTGGAACGTGGTCCCGCCTTCCATGGTCAGCGACTCGCGAGCGTGATGGGTCAGCACGAAGACCGGGACATGGTAGGGCGGGTTCTTGCCCCACCAACCTTCCCAACCGTCGTCGGGCCAGGCGCCTCGCGAAGGGGCGAACATGTTCCGGCCCATGATCCACGCGCCCAGGTTGTCGAAGCCTCGCGCCGCGAACTCGTCGTCGACGTCCTCCCGACTCGGTCGGTCCCCGATCAGGGGGGCCGCGAAATCGCCCGCCATCTTCCGGAACGTCCTCGTCCCGAGCACCCACTGGTGCAGCGCCATCCCGCCGACACCCATCGGGTGATCCGGACTCTGGTCGGGGCCCGCACCGTACCCGTCGATCGAGATCCCGAACGCGTTCACTCGGAGTTTCGACATGGCGTCCGCTCAGCCTTCCTGAGTTGAGTGCATGGAGTAGGCCAGCTCCTTGCCGGGCTTGCTCGAGTACGCGAGCTCGAATCGGAGCGTGCATCCGGTCGACTCCAGCAGGTCCACCTGATGCGAGACCCGCTCGTTCGTGAGCAGGAGGTACCTCACGTTCCATTGACGACGGAACCACGGATCCATCGCGTCGAGCAACCGGGCATCGAGGCCGTCCGTCGTTCGGGATTCCCGCACCCAGAAGTAGACCGCGATCTCGAACTCCGACCACCTCGAATCGCCGGTCGGACGGACCTCGGCCTTCGCGAAGAGCTCCGCGCTCGTGGGGACCACGTAGACGCAGCCGAGGCACGAATCTCCTTGGGGATTCAGGACGGTGTACGTGAAGGACTCGCCATTCTCGTGGCGGCGCCGGAGGCGCACGAGGTCCTCGCGATTCGCCTCCACCGTGAAATCCTCCTTGGGCCAACCGGTCTGCTCCCAGTCGCGGAGGAACTCCTTGCTCGACATGACCGCTTCGTGGTCGAGCTCGGCGTCGGACTCGCGGATCGGACGCAGCACGAACTCCCCGGTGCTCAGTTCGTCGGGAACGCGGAAGCTTCGGTCGGTCGAATCCATCGGTACGGCTCCTTCCCCTGCGGCCGGCGAATGTGCTTCGCGGGGCGATCCGAAGCGACGACGTCCGTCCCTGGAGCACCGGTGCTCGGCAAGACGATTCAGGATCTCGGGCGGACGCCGTAGGTCTCCATGGCCTGGTCCACCTTGCTCTGCTCGGTCGCTTCCGGATACAGCCAGTAGCTCGGCGCGATGATCGGCTCGGTCGCTTCCACGCGAACCTTGATGATGCTCCGCACCGGAAAGTCCTCCCCGCCTCGCTGATGAATCTCCGCGAGCAGCGAGTGGAACGCGGGGTCGCTGGTTTCCACGAGCGTCGCCGTGCCCCGAATCTTGAAACCCTTCTGCTTGAAGACGTCGACGAAGCTCACGCAGACCGAAGGGTTCCGGGCGATGTTCGCGACACTGTTCGGCGACGCGATGTTCGCGATGAGAACGCAGTCCTCGCCATGGGGTACGAACATCTCCTTCGGAGACACGTTCGGAGTGCCGTCGTTCGTGGCCGTGGCGAGCCAGCAGAGCACGCACTCCCGCATGGAGCTCCTGATCTCGTCGCTGAGCTTCACGTCGTCTCCCTTCCCCGTCGCCGGCCATCCGGTGTGCGGTCCACGGCGTGACCACCGTGGCAAAGGAACGCGTCTGCCGCAAGCGCATTGGCGGACGGGGACAGGGAGCGGCCGACCGTCATCGCCCCTTTGGCGGGCGAACCGCGCGTTACCTCAGGACGGGGCGCCCGTTCCGTGGGCCCGGGAGAATCCCGGGGCGACCACTTCGAAGGCGCGCCCAGAGCAAGGAAAGCGCTCCGTGACGTACTTCTCGCTCCCACGACGACGGTCCGATCCGCCTCCCCGGGGATCCTTCGGGTTCCCCGCCGGGCTGCGCCGTCGCGCCCTCGTGTGGCTCATGCTCCCGGCGGCGCTCGCCGCGACCTCCCCCGCTCGCGCCGGGATCCAGGACGGGCTCATCGCCTGGTATCCGTTCGATGGAGACGTCCTGGACGCCTCGGGCAACGGAAACGACGGATTTCCGACGGGAGGACCGGCCTACGTCACGGGGCACTCGGGCTCGGCCGTGCTCCTGGACGGGATCGACGACGTCGTGGTCCTGCCCGGAGACCTGTGGACCACGTCCTTCACGACGGCGTTCTGGGTCCGCACGACCGCCATCGCGCCTCCGGGAGTCTGGTGGTACGAGGGCCTCGGTGTCGTCGACGGCGAGGTTTGCGGCAGCCCACCCGGCGGCGATTTCGGCATCGCGATGATCAACGGTGGTCGAGTGATCGTCTCCGACAGGATCTCCTCGGCGCCCATCAACGACGGCAACTACCACGTCGTGATCGTGACGCGCTCGGCGGTCACCGACTCGGTGAAGCTGTACCTGGACGGTCAGCCGGACTTCGCGTTCCAGATGATCCCCGTCGAACTCACCGGCATGCCGTGGATCGGCGTGGGCAACAACCCCTGCGACTCCTCGCTCAACCGCCGGTTCTTCCCCGGCGAGATCGACGAGCTTCGCTTCTACGATCGCATCCTGGACGCGGGGGAGATCGCCGAGCTCAGCGGCATCACGGTGGGAGCGCCCGTGAGTCCGGCGCCGATTCCGATCCTGTCCGTGTTCCCCAACCCGATGCGCGGCGCCACGACGCTGTCGCTCGTGCTTCCGTCAGCTGGGGACGCGTCCGTCCGGGTCTACGACCTGCGCGGAGCTCTCGTCCGGACGGTGGCGAGCGGACCCTTGCCCGCCGGGGCGCGCACGATTCGGTGGAGCGGGGACGACGGCTCGGGACTCCCGGTGCCTGCGGGCGTCTATCTGATCCGGCTCGAGTCCGGCGGGACTGCTGCGGCGCGCAAGGTCGTCGTTCTCGAGTAGGGTGAGGTCGGCCGCGGCCGCTCTCGATTCCGCCCCTCAGAACGTGGCAAGGGTCGTCCATCGACCGCGAGCGCTACTGGTCCCGCGCCGAGCTGTTCGACCACATCGAGATCCTCTACAATCGGAAGCGTCGCCGCATTCATCCCGGTGGCGCTAGCGCGAGGCCCTCGAGGGGCCTCGGAGCTGGCCCCGAGGTGCCCGCGCAACCGGGGACTCCAGACGGCATCGTGCGCGCCATGGCAGATTGCCATTCACACGAGAAGGGGAGGCAGCATGACGAGGATTCGAGTGTCCCTGGCAGTTCTCGCGCTCTTCATGATGGGCGGGACTCTCGCTCGAGCGGCGACGATCGACTTCGAGAGCTTCGACCTCGTGGGCGGTCCGTTTCTCGACGTGCCCGAGTCCCTGCCGTTCCCGAACGTCGGCGGTTCGGGCGTCGACGTGACCATCAACGGTGGCGCGGACAACCGGATCTACGACTTGTTCCAGTACGGACACGACTCCAACGCCGTTGGCCAGGCGCTCATCGACTGGCCGTGGCCAAGCGGATCGAATCCGGCCGGGACGGAGATGCTGTTCAGCGTCTCGGTTGCCGAGGTGTCGATGCGAGTCGGGGACTTCGGCGGCGACGACGACACCCCACTCCTTCTTCGGGCGTTCGACGTCAACGGCGTCGAAATCGGATCGGACAGCGTCAACTGGCCCGCAACGGCCCAACCACCGTTTGCGACGCTTTCCGTGACCGTGGCGGGGATTCGCAAGGTGATCTTTTCGTCCGGCGGGTTCTATGCCGGAAGCGTCTTCATCGACGACGTCACATTCTCGACTTCGGTCTCGGTGGAATCGGAGAGCTGGGCCGGTATCAAGGCGCTCTATCGCGACTAGGCATGCACGCGAGTTGCGTTGACCTGTTGAGTTCTCAGTCGTGCGACGGCTGCCAGAGCCCGTGCTGCACATCGCCCACGACGTAGATGGCCCAGGTCCCGGTGTCACCCTGCTTGGTGGGTGGATACGCGACCACGGCGCCGGCAGCCTGAGCTGCCTCGATCGCCCGCGCGATGTCGTCGACCTCGACGTACGTCCGGATGATCGGTTGCTCATGTTCGCCGAGAGGCGCACGAATCCCGATCTGAGTTCCTTCCGGTGCGCTCGCAACTTGCGCCCCTCCGAGATCTTCCACGGCGGCGCCGAAGGACAGCCCGTGGACTCGTTCCAGGACGGCGCGCTCCGCCGCCACGTCGCGGCACACGATCTCGATGTAGTGCACCCGCACGGCTTCGTGGCCTTCCTCCGCGGGGGCGCCGGTGGCGTGGCCCGCCGTGGGCACAAAGAGGAGTGCGGCCACGAGAAGTTCCCAACCGATGCGTCGGCTCTCGAGCGTCATGTCTTTCTCCCGTATCGAGTGTCGTGCGGACCGTCGGCTCGAACTCTCGGCACCGACGGTTTCCAAGCGACGATCCACGCCGGCGCGCGATCTTCGCATCCGCGACTCTAGTTTGTGGCCTTCATCCAACGGGCCACGAGCTTCGCCAGCTTGGTCTTCTTGCCGCGAACGTCCTGCATGTCATCGAACTTGACCACCGCGCGATCGCCGGCGAGCCAGTCCAGAAGGCCCGTCTCGTCCTCGAACGTGAATGAATCCGTGCGCTTCTTCGCACCGCGGTGAAAGACAAGATGGACGACGTTCTTGGGATGCAGGCGAAAGGTGATGCGATCGTCGTCGTAGCCGTAGCTCGGAGCGTTCCACTTGATCCTCTCGACGAGCTTCTGGTCCGCCGCCCGAATGATCGCGCGAACCGCTTCGATCTCTTCCTTGCGCTCGTGCTTCAGCGCGTGCAGGAACGCGTCGGCGTCCGAGTCGGTCTTTCTCTTGGCTGACAAGACGCTCCCTCCCATCCGCGCTCGCAGTATCCGTCCCGAAGCTCGCCCCGGGGCAGGCGAGCCGACGTGCTCCCACTTCAGTCGCGGAGATCTCTGGCGCAGCTACGATACGACGAGAGTGACAGAGGCGATGCGCGCGCGGCAAGTGCTTGTTTGCCGGCGGCGCCGTGGACGACCACCCGGTTCAATCTCGGATCAGAGTGCCCCGCCGGAAGGGTCGAGAAGAACCCGACCTCCCCGGCCACCCGCTTCGACGATCTCGTGGGCGGTCGCGACTTGATCGAGTGGAAGAACGTGCCCGATCGGATAGCCCGCCCAGCCATGGGCGAGCATTTCCGACAGGGCGTCCGCCGCGTCGCGTTTCGCCTCCTTCGGGAAATCGTCACTCCCGAGGAAGTAGAGTCGCGCGTTCTTGAAGACCAGGTTCCAGAACGGAATCTCGGGGTTCGCCCGGTTCGTGGCGTAGCTTGCGATGGAGCCACCCAACTTCAGGACTTGCTCATCCACGGCCAGGTTCGCCTGGAAGGCGACCTCGACCACGTGGTCGACCCCGCCCGAGTGCAGGGTGAGGATGCTCTCCACGATCTGCTCCGGGGCCCGTCCATCCGTCCGGAGAACCTCGTCTGCGCCCGCGGCGTGAGCGATCGACGAGTCCGCGTCACTCCGGACGGTCGCGATGACCCGTGCACCCGCGTGCTTTGCGATCGCCACGGCCGCCATGCCGACCGCGCCCGCCGCACCCTGGACCAGCACGACTCGACCATCCACACTTCCTCCCACGTGAACGGCGCGATGAGCCGTGATGCCGGGGATGCCGATGCAAGCCCCCTGGTCCCAGGAAAC
>JAGQIB010000495.1:0-611 GCA_020431545.1 Gemmatimonadota bacterium | reverse complement strand
CCCGAGCCATCGCTGTGAGGAATGACTCTGGGGAACGGCATGCCCACGCCAAACGCGTCGCTGCGCTTCTTGACGTCGCCGGGGTTGATGCCCGAGCGCTGGACCGCGATCCGGACCTCACCCGGGCCGGGAACCGGATCGTCCATGTTGCCGACGACGAGGACGTCGCGCGCGTCACCCTGCGATTCGTACCAGGCGGCTCTCATCTGCGGCTACCCCGTGCTGCCGGCCGACGTCGTGCTGATCCATCTGCTCCGGCGGCTTGTCGGGCCGAACTTCACCTCGGCTGCCCTGGGTCGGAATCGGGCTTGAAACCGATGCTCACCGAGTCGTTCCAGTTCGGGTGCTCGTGGTCCCGCAGATCGGGGCCTCCCCTGAGAACCGATCGCAGGTTCGTCATGAAGTAGATCCAGCAGCTCCGGCAGTTGACGTGCTGCCACGCGCGATCCGGATCCGAGATCGCACATCGGGTCTGGTGGAGATCGACTTCGGTGGCCTCCCCCACGTCCCGGAAGCTCACCGTCACGTTCATGGTGCCGAACGTGAAGCGAACCAGTCGGTTGGGCTCCACCTGCTCGAAGGTGCCGCCGTGCTTGAAGTCGTGCACGTAG
>JAGQIB010000494.1 GCA_020431545.1 Gemmatimonadota bacterium | reverse complement strand
GCGGCCGAGCGGACGCTGGCCGGCACCGCGAGCGTGCGTCAGGTCCTCTTCTCCGACGACGCGTTCACGAACCTCACCGTGAACCGGAAGGCGCAGCTCTCCCGCGAGGAGTCGCGCAACCAGCTCCGCCTCGACATCGCGCAGGCGGCGGCGCAGGCGTACCTCGACGTGCTGCGCGGCAAGACACTGGAACGCATCCAGCGTGAGAACCTCGATCGCACCGAGGCGAACCTGGAGCTGGCTCGCGCGCGCGAGTCCGTGGGCTACTCCGGTCCCGGCGAGGTCTACCGCTGGGAAGGCGAGCTCGCCACGCAGCGGCGCAAGCTGATCGAGGCGAACGCGCGCCGCAACGTCGCGGAGATCCAGGTCAACCGCCTGCGCAGCCGACCGTCCGAGGAATCGTTCCGCACGGAGGAGACGGGACTCGAGGCCACGCCGCTCGCGTTGCGGGACGAACGTCTCCGCCGCTACCTCGGCGATCCGTGGTCGTTCCGGATCCTCCGCGAGTTCCTGTCCGGCGTCGCGCTCGAGAAGTCCCCGGAGATCCGCGCGCTGGATGCGTCGATCGCGGCGCAGGAGCGGGTACTCACGAACACGGGGCGCGCGTTCGTGCTCCCCACGGTGGCGCTGCGCGGCGAGCTGAACCACACGTTCGATCGCTCGGGCGCGGGCACGGATCCCGCGACGTCGCTCGCGGACCCCAAGGACACGAACTGGAACGTCGGCATCGAGGCGACGCTTCCTCTGTTCGCGGGCGGGTCGCGGGCGGCCGAGCGTCGTCGCGCGCACGACTCGCTCGACGAGCTGCGCACGATACGAAGCGCGGTCGCGGAGCGGATCGAGCAGCGCCTCCGGTCCGCGATGCACGTGGCGGGTGCGTCCTACGCGGGCATCGATCTCTCGGCCCAGGCCGCCGACGCCGCCCGCCGCAACTACGAGCTCGTGGCGGATGCGTACTCCAAGGGCGTCGTGTCCGTGCTCGACCTGATCGACGCGCAGAACGCCTACGACGTCGCCGAGCAGGGCGCGGCGAGCGCGATCTACGACTTCCTGATCGACTACGTGGAAGTGGAGCGCGCCTCCGGCTTCCTGAACTGCCTGGAAGAGGACGACCCCGAGGAGTTCATCGATCGACTGGACGCCTTCCGCGAAGAAAGGGAGTCCCGATGAGACGATTCGCCCCGCTCCTGACCGCGGCGCTGCTGGCCGCATCCGGCCTGACCGGCTGCCAGAACGAGCCGCCCGAGGAGCCCGTCATCCGGCCGGTTCGCTGGCAGCAGGTGTTCGCGACCGGCGCGGAGCGTGAACGCGCGTTCTCGGGCACGGCGCGGGCCGGTCTCGAGAGCCGACTCAGCTTCAAGGTCGGCGGCACGGTGCGGAGCCTCTCGGTGAACGTCGGCGATCGCGTGACCGCCGGCACGCGCATTGCCCAGCTCGATCCCACGGACTACGAGCTCCGCCTGCAGGACGCGCGCGCTTCGGTCACGCGCTACGAGGCGGAGGAGCGGCAGGCGGCGGCCGCGTACGACCGGATCCGGCAGCTCTACGAGAACAAGAACGCGAGTCGCGCGGACCTCGACGCGGCGCGCGCAGCGTCCGAGGCGGCGGCCGCGGCGGTGACGTCGGCCGAGCAGAAGCTGGAGCTCGCGCAGGCGAACCTGGATTACACGCGGCTCACCGCCCCGGTAGACGGCGCGATCTCCTCCGTGCCGGTGGAGGTCAACGAGAACGTGCAGCCGGGCCAGGTGATCGCGGTCCTCACGTCGGGCAGCCGCGCGGAGGTCACGTGCACGATCCCCGAGATGCTGATCGGGCAGGTTCGCGCCGGCGACGCCGTCTCGGTGACGTTCGACGCGGCCCCCGGCCGCCAGTTCGCGGCGCGTGTGACCGAGGTGGGCGTGAGCGCGGCGCAGGGCGGCGCGACGTTCCCCGTCACGGCGCGCCTGGAGGAGGAGAGCAATACCGTCCTCCCCGGCATGGCGGCGGAAGTCGTGTTCCGGTTCGGCGCGCGTGACGGCCGCCCGCGGATCCGCGTTCCCGCCTCGGCCGTGCTCGAGGATCGGGAGGGTCGATTCGCGTTCGTGGTGGAACCCGCCGAGAACGGACTCGGCACCGTGCACCGGCGCGAGGTCACGGTCGGTGAGCTCGGCTCCGACGGCCTCGAGATCCTCTCCGGCCTCGCCGACGGCGACCGCGTGGTCACGGCCGGCGTCACGAAGATCCAGGACGGCATGACGGTCCGTCTCCCGGACGCCTCCCGCTCATGAACTTCACGTCCGCGGCCATCCGCAACGACCGGGTGACGCTGGTGGCGCTGCTCGTGGTGCTCGTGGCGGGCATCAGCGCGTACGGCGGCATGCCGCGCTCCGAGGATCCCGGCTTCGTCATCCGCACGGCACTCGTCCTCACGTACTTTCCCGGCGCGAGTCCCGCGCGGGTCGAGCAGCTGGTCACCGACAAGCTCGAGAAGACGATCCAGGAGATCCCCCAGATCGATTTCATCAGCAGTCAGTCCAAGACCGGGGTCTCGATCATCTACGTGAACATCCGCGAAGACGAACCGGTGATGCGACCCATCTGGGACGATCTGCGGCGCAAGGTGCAGCGCGCGCAGGGTCAGCTCCCGGACGGCGTGATCGGTCCCTTCGTGAACGACGAGTTCGGCGACGTGTTCGGCACGATCCTGACCGTGACCGGTGAGGGCTACTCGTACGCGGAGCTCAAGGAGATCGCGGACGACGTGCGCGACGAGATGCTCCGCCTCCCGGACGTCGCCAAGGTCGAGATCCACGGAGCCCAGGAAGAACGTCTGTTCGTGGAGTACAACAACGCCCGCCTCTCCGAGCTCGATCTCTCCGCCTCCCAGCTCACGCGCATCCTGGAGAGCCGGAACATCATCATTCCCGGCGGCGCGATCGACCTCGGCCCCGAGCGGGTGGCGCTCGAGCCGTCGGGGAACTTCGATTCGGTGGAGGACCTGCGTCGGACCGTCATCCATCTGCCCGGCACGAACGAGCTCGTCTACCTGGAGGACCTGGTCTCGATCGAGCGCGGCTACGTGGATCCGCCCGAGTCGAAGGTCCGTTCGACCGGTGTGACAGCGCTCGCGCTCGCCGTCTCCAAGAAGGAAGGCGGCAACATCATCACGCTCGGCGCCGACGTGAAGGCGCTCCAGCGTCGCCTCGCCGCTCTGTACCCATACGGCGTGGACTTCGATCTCGTGGCCTACCAGCCGGCCGTCGTGGACCGGAAGGTCAAGGACTTCCAGAGCAACCTGCTCCAGGCGGTCGCCATCGTGCTGGTGGTGATGCTGTTCTCGCTCGGGCTCCGCACCGGCCTCGTGGTCGCGAGCCTGATCCCCGCGGCGATCATCTCCTCGCTCTTCGTGATGAGCTTGCTCGGGATCGGGATCGATCAGATGTCTCTCGCGGCGCTCATCATCGCGCTCGGTCTGCTCGTGGACAACGCGATCGTGATGGCCGAATCGATCATGGTGCAGATGCAGGAGGGCAAGCCGGCGTTCCAGGCGGCGGTGGACACCGCGGCGGAGCTTCGCGTCTCCCTGCTCACGTCCTCCCTCACGACGGCGGCCGCGTTCCTGCCGATCTACCTCGCGGAGTCCACGACCGGCGAGTACACGGCGCCGATCTTCGAGGTCGTCACGATCACGCTGCTGTGTTCCTGGGTGCTGGCGCTCACGATGACGCCGCTGTTCTGCGTGAAGTTCCTCCGGGTGAAGCCGCAGGCCGGCGGCAGCGGGTTCGACTCGCGGTTCTATCGCAGCTACCGCGGCGCGCTGACCGCCTGCCTCCGCCACCCCTGGGTCACGATGCTCGGCGTGTTCGTGCTCTTCTTCCTCGCGATGCAGGCGTTCCGGTTCGTTCCGAACATCTTCTTCCCGAGCGACGACACGCCGATCCTCTCCGCGGAGTTCGAGCTCCCGGTGGGGAGTCGCATCCAGCGCACCGATGACGTCGTGCGGCGCTTCGAGGAGAAGCTCGAAGAGTACCGGCAGGGACCGGAAGACGACGAGGGCCTCCTCAACTGGGCGAGCTTCGTCGGCGCGGGCGCGCCGCGGTACGTCCTCACGTACAGCCCGGAGCAGACCGCGCCCGAGTACGCGTACCTGATCATCAACGCCACGTCGCGCGAGTACATCGATTCGATCATTCCGGAGCTCGAGGACTTCTGCCTCGAGAACTTCCCGGACCTCAAGGCGACGATCGCACCGAAGGCGCTCGGCCCGCCGATCACCGCCCCGATCGAGGTACGCCTCTCCGGCACCGATCTCGACGTTCTCTTTGCGAACGTGGACCAGGTGAAGGAGATGCTCCGCGAGATCCCGGGTACCAAGGACGTCCGCGACAACTGGGGGCCGCGCGTGAAGAAACTCGTGGTGGCGGTGGACGAGGCGCGCGCGCTGCGGGCCGGCCTCACGAACCAGGACGTGGCGGTGAGCCTCCAGACGATGCTCTCCGGACTCCAGTCCACGGAGTACCGCGAGGACGACGAGGTCATCCCCGTGGTGCTGCGCTCCGTCGCGGCGGATCGCCAGGACATCGGCAAGCTCGAAGGGATGAACATCTACTCCCAGACCACCGGCCGCAACGTGCCGCTGAAGCAGGTCGCGGACGTCCGGCTCGAGTGGGAGCCGAGCACGATTCTGCGACGCGATCGCCTGAAGACGGTGACCGTTTCCGCCGACGTGCTGCGCGGTGTGACGCCCAGCGAAGTCACCGACGTGCTCGTTCCCCGGCTCGACGACGCGAAGACCGGCTGGCCCTTCGGCTACATCTACGGCATGGGCGGCGAGCTCGAGGGCTCGGTGAAGGCCGCGAACTCCATCGGCGCGAAGCTGCCGATCGCGGGGCTCATCATCGTGCTGCTGCTCGTGTTCCAGTTCAACTCGCTGCGGCGGCCGCTGATCATCCTGGCCACGATTCCGCTCGGCCTGATCGGCGTGATCATCGGATTGATCGTGGCGCACTCGTACTTCGGGTTCATGACGTTGCTGGGACTGGTTTCGCTCGCCGGAATCGTGATCAACAACGCGATCGTGCTGATCGAGCGGATCAAGATCGAGGAGGACGCGGGTCTCGCCTCGCCGGCCGCGATCGTGGAGGCCGCCCAGCGGCGGCTCCGCCCGATCGTGCTGACCACGGCGACCACGGTGGGCGGGCTCGTCCCGCTCTGGCTCGGCGGCGGGCCGATGTTCGCGCCGATGGCGATCGCGATCCTGTTCGGGCTCCTCTTCGCCACGCTGCTGACGCTGGGCGTGGTGCCGGTCCTGTACGCGATCTTCTTCCGGGTGAGCTTCCGGGGCTACGAGGCGAAGACGTAGGCCGAGCGCAACTTCCCGCCCGGCGGATTCCGTTCTGACGAAAAGCCTTCGTCTCCGGAGTCCCCGGGAGGTCCCCGTGTCCGCTCGCATTGCCGCCGGCCTCGTGCTGCTGCTCGCCGCCCCCTGCTTCGCCGCTCCCCGCTCGTCCGAGGCCGAAGCGTCGCCGCCGGCCCGGGAGGCCCGCACCATCCCGTCCGGGATCCCGTTCCAGGGGTACCTGGAGGACGACGGCGTCCCCGTGAACGCGAACGAGCTCACGGTCGACGCCTTTCTGTACGACGCGCCGACCAACGGCCTCCTCAAGTGGGGCGAGTCGCACTCTCCGGTCTCGGCCCAGGACGGCGTGTTCACGATCCAGCTCGGCGAGAGCTTTCCGCTGAATCCGAACCTGTTCGGCCCCACACCCTTGTGGCTCGAGCTTCGCGTGGACGGCCAGACGCTCACACCACGCACGCAGCTTCTCACCACCCCGTTCGCGATGCGTGCCGCCGTGGCCGACGTGGCGGACGTGGCGATCGCGGACGACGGCGACTGGCTGTTCAACGGGAACACGGCCTACCGCATCAGCGACGTGGGAATCGGGACCTCGGCCCCCGGCGCGCGCCTCGGAGTCCGTTCCGACGGGAGCGGATCCAACGAGCTGATTCGCCTGGAAGCGCCGACCGGTCCGTACTTCACGTTCCACGAGAACGGCAGCTACGACGCCTACATGCAGTGCGCGAACAAGAACGTGTACGTGGGCTCGCGGTTCGGGGACATCTCGTTCCACACGGGTGGACTCCAGCGCATGGTCGTCACGAACGACGGGGTGGGCATCAACTCGAACCCGCCGACCTACCCGCTCAGCGTGTCCTCGCCCTCGAAGACCGCCGGGTACTTCCGGACGCTCTCCCAGAGCATCCCGCGGGCGGGCGTGTACGGGGAGTACGTGAGCAGCACCGCGCTGGACAATCGCGGCGTCATCGGTCGAAGCGAACCCGTTCCGAACTACGGCATCGGCGGCGAGTTCATCGGCGGGTACCGCGCCGTGATGGCCACGTCGACGTTCGGGAACGGCACCGGTGTCCAGTACGGCGTGTACTCGACCGCGGGCAACGCCGCCTTCAACTACGGCCTCTTCGGCACGACCACCGGCTCGGGCACCGGCTACGGCGTGTACGCGGCCGGCGACATGGCGTACACGGGCTCCCTCATCAATCTCTCCGACGGGCGGACGAAGCGCAACGTCACCCCGCTCGAGCGGGCGCTCGACACGATCCTCGCGCTCGAGCCCCGGAGCTACGAGTACCGGCGGGACGATCCGACGTACGACGACATGAATCTCCCGGCGGGAACGCACTACGGGTTCGTGGCCCAGGAGATCGAGCGAGTGCTCCCCGACCTCGTGGCCCCGGTGATGCATCCGGCGATCGAGGAGCCCCGGGAGGGCGGCGGACGGAACACGACTCGTCCGAACCGCGAGCTCAAGGGCGTGAAGACCACGGAGCTGATCCCGATCCTCGTGCAGGCGATCCGGGAGCAGCAGGCGATGCTGGCCGACCAGGAGGCACGCATCGCGGAGCTGGAGGCGCGACTCCGGTAGGTTTCGCGCGCGCGTTCCCACATCTCGGGCTAGGATCCGCCACGAACCCTGAGCCCGAGGAGCATCGTGCACGGACCCATCGGACTCGAGTCGACCGTCGCGGGGCTCGTGATCATCCTCGGCGTGTCCGTGGTGGTCCTGTTCCTCTCGCATCGTCTCCGCATCAGCTCGATCGTGGGACTCGTGGCGACCGGCATGCTGATCGGGCCTTCGTCCCTCGGCTGGATCGAGCGCGAGTCCGTGGAGCTGTTCGCCGAGCTCGGCGTGGTGCTGCTGCTGTTCACGGTGGGGCTCGAGGTCTCGCTGGTCCGACTTCGTCGGAACTGGCGGCCGTTCCTGCTCGGCGGCGGCGGACAGGTCGCGTTGACGATCGCGGCGACCGCCGGCCTCGCCCGCGCCTTCGCGATCCCTACCCCGACCGCCGTGTTCCTCGGGTTCCTCGCCGCGCTCTCCAGCACGGCGATCGTCCTCACCATGTACACGGAACGCCAGGAGCTGCCCTCGCCGCAGGGGATGGTGGCGGCCGGGATCCTGCTGTTCCAGGACTTCTGCCTCGCCCCGATGATCTTTCTGGTCCCGGTGCTGGCGGGCACCACCGACACGTCGGCGACGCAGATCGCGGGGCGCATCGGGCTCGGGCTCCTGGTCGTGGGCGCGACGTTCCTCGCGGCCCGCGTGCTGATGCCGCGACTCCTCCGGCTGATGGTCGGGACGCGCACGCGCGAGGTCTTCCTGCTCGGCGCCCTCGCGATCTGTCTCGGCATGGCGCTCGTGACGTCGCGGCTCGGATTCTCGCTCGCGCTCGGTGCGTTTCTCGCGGGGCTCGTGATCTCCGAGTCCGAGTACAGCCATCAGGTCGTGGCCGAGATCCTGCCGCTCCGCGACGTCTTCAACAGCCTGTTCTTCATCTCGGTGGGCATGCTGCTCGATCTCGGAGAAGTGGCGCGACACCTTCCGCTCGTTCTCGCGCTGGGTTTCGGACTCCTGCTCCTCAAGGGCGCGATCGCGGCCGCGGTCACGGGATGGCTCGGCTACGGCGCCCGCATCGCTCTCATCGTGGGACTGTCGCTCGCGCAGGTCGGCGAATTCTCGCTCGTGCTCGCGCAGGTCGGACGGGACCTCGCCCTGCTCGAGGGCACGATGTTCCAGATCTTCCTCGGCGCGTCGATCCTGAGCATGCTCGTCACGCCGTTCCTGATCGAGGTGGCGCCTCGCCTTGCGCTCCGCATCCCGTCCACATCGCCTCCCGCCTTCCTCCGGCGCACGCGACTCACGGCGACGCCGCCCGAGCCCGAGGCCCCGTCGCTCAGCGGGCACGTGATCGTCGTCGGCTACGGAGTAAACGGCAGCAACGTGAGTCGAGTCCTGAAGTCCACGGGGATCCCGTTCGTGGTGCTCGAGCTGAACGGGGCGTCGGTCGCGGCGGGGCGATCCCGCGGCCACCCCGTGGTGTTCGGCGACGCGACACGCGCGGGCATCCTGGAGTCCCACGGCGTGGACCGCGCGCGGATGCTGGTGGTGGGCATCGCGGACCACACGGCGACCCGTCGGATCGTGCGGGTCGCACGCACGCAGAACCCGTCACTCCACGTGCTCGTTCGCACGCGCGCGGTCTCGGAGGTCGACGAACTCCGCCGCCTCGGCGCCGACGAGGTGATCCCGGAGGAGTTCGAGACCTCGATCGAGATCACGAACCGGATCCTGCAGTGCTTCCACACGCCGCGAAACGTCATCCGTGCGCAGCGGAGGATCCTGCGCGACGAGGGCTACGGCATCTTCCGGGCGGAGGGCGCCACTCCGCGTCCGTCGCCGGTGCGCGTGGCCGAAATCCTGGAAGAGGCACTGACGGAGAGCTACCTGGTCACCCAGGACTCGGCGTCCGTCGGGCGGACCCTGCAGGAGCTGAACCTCCGTCAAGCCTCCGGCGGCGCCTCGGTCATCGCGGTCGTCCGCAAGGGACGCGCGATGACGAGCCCGCCGGCCGATCTTCGCCTCGAGACGAACGACACGCTCGTTCTGGTCGGTGGACACGCGGCGCTCGAGAAGGCGGCGGAGATCCTCACGGGCGACGGGGCTCCCCGCCCCTGAGGGGGGCCCGGGGACAGAGGATCCGGCCCCGCGCCCGGAGCCGGATCCGACGACCGGCGCCTAGCGGTACAGATCCTTCAGGCGCCCCCAGGAACTCGTTTCCTCGCCGAAGGAGGCCGGCCGCGAGTACTCGGGATCCGGCACGACGTAGGTGACCACGAGCTGGTGCGGATAGGTGTAGTTCCACTCCGCGAGCTCCGCCCAGTAGTAGTCGTCGTACAGCCCCTCGTACTTCTTCTTCAACCCCACCGTGAAGAAGTCGTCGCCGAGCTGGTCCTCGAGATCATCGGCCGCGTCGGTGCCGAGGGAGATCGAGTTGTACCCGTACAGGATGTTGTCCGTCGTGTAGACCGGGTTGTTCCCGATCTGGATCCAGCGCCCGTAGCAGGCGGAACCGCCCCCCGCGTCGAGCGGGTCGGGAACGCGCGTGAACTCCACGTCCACCGTGTTCAGTTCGAAACCCTGCTTCACGTACACCTTCAGCGTGACGGACGTGACGTTCGCGTTGTCGGGAATCGACGAGGTGTCGAACTCGATCCCCGCCCGATCGATCCACCACTGGATCGGAACCCCACCGTCGAAGATCGTCAGGTTTCGAAGTCGAACCGGCGAAGTGTGGCAGTACCAGTACGCGGTCTCTTCGTCGTCTCCGAAGTACTCGAACTCCTTCACGTCGTAGGCGTTGAGCGTCACCGACGTCGCCGCCGCATTGCGTGGCAGCAGCGCCAGGACGGTCGCCGCAAGCACGAGAGCGAAGCGCATTCCGATCGATTTCATGGTCTTCTCCCGCTTCCCCGCGCGCGACGTACCCCGACGGTCTCTCCGTCGTCGGCCCGAGCCGTCGCGCGTGTCCGGCGATGTCGCCGGTACCCCACTGAGCGAGATTCGCGATCGGATTGGACAGCGCGGTCGACTACGCCGGCACGGCGAGAGACTGCGAAAGCATCAGCGCGTTGCCGTCCGGATCGAAGAACGTGGCGAGCTTGACCATCCCGGGGATGACGATCGTGTCGCCGTCGAAGCGGACGTCGGCCTTCTCCATCGCGGCGCGGGCCGAGTCGAGATCGTCGACACCGAGCGTGGGCACGGGCCCGCCGATCTTCGGCTCCTCCACCTCGGAGAAACCGAACGTCACCCGTCCGCCCGCGATCGGGGACTGCACCTCGCACCAGCCGATCTCCGCGGCGTCGTAGAGGAGCTCGCAGCCGAGGAAGCGGCGGTACCACTCGACCGACGCCTTCCGATCGCGAACGTTGAAGGCGAGGGTGAGCGAGCCGTCGAACGAGTGACTGGGGGACAAGGGACACCTCCGGGAAAGGACGCGCCCGGATCATCCGGGCTTGTGGTCATTATTTATAGTGGATATAATGGCGTTTGTCCAGACGGAGGTGGCCATGACCGGCGAGCGCCTGATCGCGCTGTTCGAACGCAAGTACGGCTCGCGGGTCCTCGCGGAGCTGCTGCGTCAGAAGGGAGCAAGGGTCGCGCCGCTCGCGCACCAGCTCGAAGCGAGCCGGGTGGCGATCCGGGCGACGCTGGCGGACCTGGCCGCGCGCGGCTGGGTGGAACCGAACCCCGGCCACGGCCATCCCCTGCGACCCGAGTGGATCCTCACGGCTGCGGGACGCCCGATCGCCCGTCAGTGCGCGGCGCTCGACGAGCTTCTCGACGACCACGGGTGGCGATCTCTCGCGGCGAGCAAGTGGCCGTTGCCGGTGCTCCACACGATCGGCCGTCGGGGGGCGCGGTTCTCCGAGATCACCACCCGGCTTCCCCGCCTGACCGATCGTGCGCTGTCGCTCTCCCTCCAGGATCTCGCCGCGGCGGACCTCG
>JAGQIB010000493.1:1492-1717 GCA_020431545.1 Gemmatimonadota bacterium | reverse complement strand
GAGCCCCGCCGCCAGCGCGGCCGCCGCCGGCGGCGGCGACGCGAGGCCGTGCAGCTCGTCGGGATCCGTACGGCGGTCGTAGAACGTGCGCTCCCGCCGCCAGGGCGTGTCCACGATCGACCATTCCCGGGTGCGGAGCACGCGCTGCTTGTACGTGTTCGCCCAGCCCTGGGCCGGCTCCACGTCCCACGGCATCGACGCCTCCGCGAACACCGGCAGGTCGCG
>JAGQIB010000493.1:0-1419 GCA_020431545.1 Gemmatimonadota bacterium | reverse complement strand
GTCGATCGTGCGCACCAGGCGGTCGCTCACGCCGGCCGGGAACTCGGAGGTGCCGGTGAGCACGAGCGGCACGCGGACGTCCGCGGGATAGACGTAGGGCCCGTGCTTGAAGCGCAGGTCGTGCTCGCCGAGGCTCTCGCCGTGGTCCGACGTGATCACCGCGAGCAGCGACGGCTCGGCGAGGATCTCCGCGAGGAACGGGCCGACGACCCGATCCAGTCCCGCGATCTCCGCCACGTAGAGCGACTCCAGATGATCCCGCGCGGCCGGCGGCAGCAGCGACGGATCGTCCCACATCGCGTAGAGGAAACGCATCGAGCCATCCGCCGGGCCGGAGTAGCCGGTGTCGTACACGGCGCGATCGATCGGATCCGGCGCGTAGGGGAAGTGCGGCTCGAACAGATGGACCCAGAGGAAACGTCGGCTGCCGGCGCGCGAACGCCACCACTCGCGGGCGCGCGCGAGCGTGTCTCCGGCGCTCCGCCAGGCCTGGTCCCCTTCCACCGCGTGCGGCACCTCGAAGTCGTATCGCTCGAACGCGCGCGCGAGCCCGAGGCGCGGATCGAGGGCGGCGCTGGAGACGAACGCTCCGGAGTGAACGTCGGCGAGCGAGTCCGGCAGCAGCGGAACGTCGGCGGCGAGCGGCCAGCCGTTCCGCGGCACTCCGTGCTCGCTCGGCCAGCGCCCCGACAGCATCGTGGCGTGCGACGCGAGAGTGGTGGGCACGCAGGAGTACGCCTGACTGAACTGCGTACCGCCGCGGAAGAAGCGGTCGAGCCACGGCGTGCGCACGCCGGGGTGTCCGCCGGCCCCGAAGTGATCCGCGCGCCAGGTGTCGATCGTGAGCAGGAGCGCGCTGTCGACGGCGGGCGCGGCCGGCGGTGGCGCCGCGCGCTCGCAGCCGGCGAGCGCGAAGGTGGTCGCGATCGCGAGAGCGAGTCGGCCGGGGCGGGCACGCGGGCGGCGGAGGCATCCGGGCTTTCGGTTCAACGTCGGCTTCCTCGCAGGCTAGTCGGCCGCGATCGTCGACGCCGCCGCCCGCGCCGTCAACGCGAACGACCGCGACACGAGCAGGTCGCCGGTCGGCGCCCGACCTCGTTCCCAGCGCACCGAAACACCGGCGTTCCATTCGCGCCAGGGAAACGTCGCCTTCCCGTCGCACCGCGCCGGTCGATCCCGCGCGAGGATCCACTCGCCGCGCAATCGGGCGCGGACCCCGGTGCGATAGACTCGCAGGCGCGCTTCGGTGTCTCCCGCCTCGTCGCGCTCGCCCTCGATCGCGACCCGCACGCCGCGCGACGCCCGGGTCTCGAGGCGGATCCGTCCCTCGACCTGGCCGGACTCACCGTTCACCCGCGCGAACGTCCCCAGTTCCCCACTCGACGTTCGCCGGTTCCATTCCGCCCGGAGGATCGAGGG
>JAGQIB010000492.1 GCA_020431545.1 Gemmatimonadota bacterium | reverse complement strand
CGACCGCCGGCCTCGCGGGCCACCGCGTTGATCTTGACGATCCCTTCCAGGATCTCCGGGACCTCCTGCTCGAACAGCTTCACGAGGAACTTCTCGGAGCCGCGCGACAGGATGACCTGCGGGCCTTTCGCGTTGCGCTGAACGTCGATGATGAGCGCGCGCACCGTGTCGCCCTGGCGGTACTGCTCGCGACGGATCTGCTCGCGCCACGGCAGCAGCGCCTCGGCGCGACCGAGGTTCACGATGATGTGACCGCGGTTCACCTGCTGCACCGTGCCCGTGATGATCTCGCCCGCGCGATCGTGGTACGCCTGATAGACGTTCTCACGCTCGGCCTCGCGGACTCGCTGCACCACGACCTGCTTCGCGGCCTGGATCGCGTTCCGGCCGAACTCCGCGAGCGAGAGCTCCATCGCGAGTTCCTCGCCGACCTTCGCGTTCGGGTCCACGAGACGCGCGTCGTCGATCTCGATCTCGAGCTCCTCGTCCGTCAGATCGTCCACGACCTGGCGCACGTACTCGATCTTCATGCCGCCCGATCCCTGATCGAACGACACGCGGATGTCCGCGTTCTGTCCGTAACGGCGACGGGCCGCGGAGACGATGCCCGCCTCCAGCGTCTCGATCACGAGCTCCCGGGAGACGTTCTTCTCGCGCGCGATCTGACCCAGCGCCTCGACGATCTCGTAGTTCATGCCTCTCCTCCGTCGTCGCGACGGTTCTGCTCGGGCACGAGTCGCGCCTTCGCGACGCTCGCCCAGTCGAACACCCGTTCCTCTCCGTCGTCCTCGAGGATCGCGACGGATTCGTCTCCGCGCCGCCCGGCCACGACGCCGGAGCGCTCGGACGTCCCCCCCTCGCGGATCCACACTCGCACCCGGCGCCCGCGGAAGACGTCGAACTCGCGCGCCTCCTTGAGCACCCGATCCAGCCCCGGAGATCCGACCTCCAGCACGTAACTGCCGGGGAAGGTCTCGGCCTCCTCCAGGGCCGCGCCGGCCGCCCGCGTCACGCGCGCGCAGTCGGCGTGGGTCACGCCCGCCTCGGAGTGGATGACGATCCGCACCACGTGACCGCGTCCGGTCCGCGACAGGCCGACCTCCACGAGGTCCAAGCCCTGCGATTCCGCGACCGGCTCCAGGAGCTCGAACAGGCGGTCGGGCGCGCCGCGCGTCACCGGATCCGTCACCGGGTCCCTCCGCCCCCGTGAAACGGGGTTCCGGGCAAAACGAAGGCCTCCGGGAGCTCCCGCAGGCCGACCCCGCGAATCTGGCGCGTTCGCCCCTCCGTGTCAAGGGGCGGGCCCGAGCGGCGTCCTCCGGGCCGGCCGCTCACCGCTGCCGGGATGCCTCCGCCCGCGCGATGACCCCGAGGAGAAGTCGGCCGACCTCGTCGAGCGACTCCGGGGCGCAGGCGTCGGGCAGATCGCGGGTCGTGTGCCAGTTCGGATCCGCGAGATCGATGAGATCGACCGCCGGAATGCGGGCGCGCAGGAACGGCACGTGATCGTCGAACACCGGCGCGGACGTCGAGTCGACGAGACACGAAAGCTCCAGCTCCCGGCCGATCTCCCACACGACGTTCACGAGACCGCCCGCCGCCGCCATGGAGTTGCCCTCCCGGGGGATGCGCAGACCCCGCCGTCCGACCATGTCGACCACGATCGCGAACGCCGGGCGGTAGCTCGGATGATCGGCCACGAAGCGGGCGGAGCCCAGCGCCCAGGTCTCGGGCTGCTCGTGCACGCCGCCATCCTCGACGTCGAACAGGACCAGGTCCACGCCGACCGCCGGCGGGCGGGCCGCGAGCGCCGTCGCCACCTCGAGCAGCACGGCGACGCCGGACGCGCCGTCGTTCGCCCCGGGCACCGGGAGCGCCGCGAGCGCCGGGTCCTCCTCCTCGTCGGCGCGCGCCCGGCTGTCCCAGTGCGCGCCGAGGCAGATGCGGTAGGGCGCATCCGGGTTGAACACCGCCACGACGTTGTCCGCGCGCACCCGCGACGAGTCCAGCGGGATCACCTGCTCGAACGAGTGCAGCCAGACCGTGTCCGCCGTGGCCCGGAAGTGCTCCACGAACAGATCCCGCGCCGCGGCATGCGCCGGCGTCCCCGGCACGCGCGCTCCGAGCGCGACCTGCGCCTCGAGGTGGCCGAACGCGCGAGCGGCGTCGAAACGTCGCTCGCCGCGCGCGCAGGCGCCGAGCGCGAGCACCAGCAGCGAGCACAGAACCAGACCACGCCTCATGGGAACTCCCGGGGAATCAGAACTTGATCAGCGCCTCGACGGCCACGGAGACGATCGTCTCCTTGCGGCCCGTCTTCAGATCGCTGTTCCGGTTGTACTGGAGGTCGAGGCTCCCGGTGATGGTCCGCGAGAAGTTGTACGTCGCGCGCGGTTTCACGGAGAAGGTGCGGCGACTGTTGCCCACCACGGTACTGGTCTCGATCCCTTCGCGAATGGTCCGCGTGTTCGACTCCGTGAGACCGCGAGCGATGTCCAGGTTCAGCGTGAGATCGCTCTGGAAGCGGAGCCTCTTGCCGAGCAGCTTGATTCCCTGGGGCGCGCGGAAGCTGTACCGCGCGGTCAGCTGCGTGTTCGACGTCTGGGTCTCGTTCCGGGTCGTGCTGCCGGAGAACTCGCGATCGTCCAGGGAACGCGATCGGTTGTGCGACAGCGTCGTGTTGAGGCCCGACTCCCAGTTCACGTTCCAGCCGAACAGCGGACTGAAGTCCGTCTGGACGTTCTCCGAGTCGTACCAGTGATCGTCTTCCACCGGTGGATCTTCCGGACCGGGGATGTCGCCCGAGCGCCGCACGGTGCGCCGGTACGAGGAGTTCAGACTCGACGTCTTGGCCCAGCCTCCGAGCATCCGGAGCTTCTCGAGGCCGTCGATGTTCGCCGAGACGTCCGGCCACGTCTGATCGACGCTCTTGCTGTTCTGGCCGAACGTCGAGTTCTTGCGCACCGTCCGCAGCCAGCTTCCGTCGAAGTAGATGCCGGACGCCGGCTGGAACGACGAGTCGACCTTCTGCGTGAAATCGAATCCGGTCGTCGCTTCGTTGACCACGGCCGCGCCCGGAGTGCCCGGCTGGAGCTTGCTTCGATCCAGGGTGGCGAAACCGAACTGGTAGCCGAGGCTCGGACGATCGGTGACCCGACTGTAGGCCGAGTTCCGGCGGTCGCTGTAGCTGTACCGGATGTCGCCGAACATGTGCAGCATCCGCACCGCGCCCCGCTTCAACGCGCCGAAGCTGAGGTCCGGACCGGGACGTTCCGCCTCCTCCTCCTCGGCCCCGTCGCCGTTGTCCGTCTTCGTGCTGTCCGACGTCGCCGCCCCGGAGCTCTCCTCCCCGTCGCCCTCCGCGGACGTCGTTCCCGGGCCTCCGCGGGTACGCTCCCGATCCTGGTCTCCTCGGCCCGAGCCATCTTCTCCCTCACGCCCCCGCGGCTTCGCGCGCGTGGGCCGCTGCGACCCGCGCACGCCGGACGCCCGCCCCTTGGGCCCGTCGTCGGACTTGATGAGCTGCTTCAGGTTGAGTGTCGCCGAGACCTCGCGCGTCGACGAGTTCGAGACCCGGGCCACCCGGATCGGGCCGCCGAGGGAGTCCGGGATCGCCTGGAGGTCGGCCGGCTGGACCTGGGGACCGCTGTTCTCGTCGTACGACGCGTCGTACGAGAGCACGGGACGCAGGAACTGGACGAACCGGAAGCCCGGCCGCCAGGACAGATTCGTCTTGTGATCGCGACTGACCTCGCGGCCGCCCCGCTTGAAGCTGTCGAACAGCGGCAGCGACTTGTCCAGATCGAAGTCCTGCTTCTTGTTGAACTCCGCCGAGCTCGAGAACGTGTTGCTCTTGATCGGATCCCACTGGAAGCGGAAGTTGCTCGACAGATCACGCGTACGCACGGGCGCCCGCGGCGTCTCCACGATGTCGCCGTTCTCGTCGTCCGAGAAGCCCACCGTGGTTCGCGTGTTGAGCAGACCGGACATGTCCGCCCGGAACGTCGGCAGGTAGCCGATGTCGAACCGCTTGAGGAACCGGAAGCTGCGACGGCCGGGCGTGAGACTGTACGTCGCGCCGGCGCTCGTGACCTTCGTGACCGCGGACTCGAACGGGTTCCGACTGTCCGTCCGGTCGTTCTTGAAATTGAAGGTGAGGTTGTCGAGCGTGTAGCGCAGGAAGCGGTACTTCGAGGGAGATGTCTTGTCGAACCGAGATGAGATCGACTGCCTCTCGTTCGTCGAGCGCGCCCGCTCCTTGTCCTTCTCCGCCTCGAGGACGATGTCCGAGTTCGGAGCGAGTCGTGGCACGGATTCGGATCGCGACTTCTCCAGGGTGACGGGGAGCGAGAATCCACGTCCGTCGAAGAACTTGTTCAGCTTCACGTCGCCGCGAACGGACCACGATTGCTCGTTCACGTTGTGCCGGTTTCCCTCGATGCGACGGAACTCCGAATCGATTCGGCGGATCGAGCCGTCCATCGTGGCGAAGTCCGCGAAGCGGGCCGTCGCGCTCAGGCGGCTCGCCGTGCCGATGTCCTTGCGAACCGATTGGAGACGGATCTCGTCCACCCACACCTGCCCGCTCACGGT
>JAGQIB010000491.1 GCA_020431545.1 Gemmatimonadota bacterium | reverse complement strand
CTCGATCCGTCCGACGCCGAAGACGAAGCGGCGTCCGAGATCGAGCGCGAGCTCGAGTCGCTTCGCCAGGAGGCCGCGGACGCGACGGATCGCGCCCTGCGGACGCTGGCGGAGTTCGACAACTACCGCCGCCGAAGCGCGCGCGAGCTCGACACGGCGCTCCAGCGCGGCGCGGCCGACGTGCTGCGCGAGCTGCTCGACGTGGCGGACAACTTCGACCGGGCGCTCGGCCACGCCGGAGACGACGTGCCTGCGGCGTTCCTGGACGGCATGCGCCTGGTGGCGCAGGGTCTGCACGATCTGCTGGACCGCAAGGGAGTGGCGCGCATGCAGTGCGAGGGAGAGCCGTTCGATCCCGAGCGACACGACGCCCTGACGTCGATGCCCGCGCCGGGCGCGGCGCCGAACTCCATCGTGCAGGAGATCCAGTCGGGGTACCTGATGGGAGATCGGGTGCTGCGGCCGGCCAAGGTGATCGTCGCCGCCGCGGCGCCGCCGAGTGAAGACGGGAGCGGGGCGTGAGCAAGCGCGACTACTACGAAGTCCTGGATCTCGAGCGCGGCGCCTCGGAAGACGAGGTCAAGAAGGCGTACCGCAAGAAGGCGCTCCAGTACCATCCCGACCGCAATCCCGGCGATGCGGCGGCCGAGGAGAAATTCAAGGAGGCGACCGAGGCGTACGAGGTGCTGAAGGACTCCGAGAAGCGCCAGCGGTACGACCAGTACGGTCACGCGGGGGTGGACGGTCAGTTCGCGGGCGGCGGGTTCGGGGGCGGCGCGGCCGGCTTCGACATCTCGGACGCGCTCCGGGCATTCATGCGCGACTTCGGTGCCGGCGGGGGCTTCGAGGACTTCTTCGGCGGCGGCGCGGGGGCGGGCGCCGGGCGACGCGGACCTCGCGCCGGGCAGAACCTCCAGGTGCGGATCGCGCTCACGCTCGAGGAGATCGCGAAGGGCGTCACCAAGAAGATCAAGCTCAAGCGCAAGATCGCGTGCGACGCCTGCGGCGGATCCGGGGCGCGCAAGGGGTCGTCTCCCGCGTCGTGCACCGATTGCGGCGGCGCCGGTCAGGTACGACGCGTCCAGCGCTCGCTCTTCGGGCAGTTCGTCTCCGTCGGACCGTGTCCCCGTTGCAACGGCACGGGTCAGATCATCACGGATCCGTGCCCGACCTGCCACGGCGACGGTCGCCGCGAGGCGAGCGAGACGATCTCGGTGGACGTTCCGGCCGGAGTACACGAGGGCAACTACATCCCGATCACCGGCAAGGGGCACGCGGGGCCGCACGGCGGTCCGGCCGGCGACCTCATCATCCTGATCGAGGAGAAGACGCACGAAACGTTCGAGCGACACGGCGACGATCTCGTGTGTGACCTGCCGATTTCGTTCCCCATCGCGGCGCTCGGTGGCAAAGTCGACGCGCCGACGTTGAGCGGCACGGCCCGGCTCGAGATCCCCGCGGGAACGCAGTCGCACAAGACGTTCCGTCTCCGCGGTCAGGGCATGCCGGCGCTCCACTCGTCCCGGCGGGGTGACCTGCTCGTGCGCGTGCGCGTGTGGACGCCGTCCAAGCTCTCGCGCGAGGAGAAGCTCATTCTCGAGAAGCTCGCCGAGATCCAGGGCGAGACGCCCGCGCCGGGCAAGGGGCTGTTCGAGAAGATCAAGGAAACCTTCGGCGGTTGATTCCGTAGGTCGAGGAGAAACCCCGCCCCACCCCGTAGTCGAGGAGCGAAACGATGTCTCTCGATGATCGTCGAGGAACCGACATCCTCTCTCGCGTGCGCCCGCTCGCGGCGCTCGCCGCCGGACTCGGAGTCGTGGCCGTGATCGCCCCGCCGGTCCGCGCGCAGATCCACGAAGAACGTCGCAGCGAGGCGAACCCGATGGTCGAGGTCTTCAAGTCCACGATCTACGGCAGTCTCACGGGTCTCGTGGTCGGGCTGTCGATCGATCTGATCGACGAGGACTCCGGGAACGAAGGGGAGCCCTCGAAATGGGGCTTCATCACCGGCACGTTCGTGGGGCTCGGCGTCGGGATCTATCACGTCCAGCACCGACCGGACGTGTCCGCGTCGCTGCTCGAGCGGAACGTCGACGGGTTCGCGTGGCGCGTTCCCGTCCCGGAGCTCGACGTGTCGCTCCGGACGCCGGTCTCGCTCGCCGACGTGCTGCCGCCCGAGGATCGGGAGATCGCGGCGCGGATCCGGTTCGCGTCGGCGCGGTTCTGACGTCTGCGATGGACCGCGTGTTCCTTTCCCCGGAGTGCCGGCAGGACGAACGGTTCGTCGTATCCGGCCGGGAACGTCGCCACCTTGCGGACTCGCTGCGCGTGCGACGCGGCGAGCAGTTCCTCGCGACCGACGGAGCCGGATTCGAGTACGTGCTCGAGGCGGAGTCCGTCGCCAAGACGGAGCTCGTCGCCCGCGTGCTGGAGGCGCGGGAGGAAGCGACCGGGCCGGGAGACGTCGTCACGCTCGCGATCGCGCCTCCCAAGGGCTCGCGCATGGAGACGGCGATCGAGAAGGCGACCGAGTGCGGGGTGGGGCGCATTCTTCCGCTGATCACGCATCGCTCCGTGGTGAAGGCGCGCGACGACTCGGAACGTCTGGACCGCTGGCGTCGCGTCGCGCGGAGTGCGGCCGCCCAGTGCGGGCGCTGTCGCGTGCCGGAGATCGGTGCCGTCACGTCGTTCGTGGACGCGCTTCATTCGACCGGCCGCGTGATGCTCGCGCACCCGGACGAAGAGGCGGTCTCGATGTCGGCCGCGCTGCACGGGGTGGTGCCGGGTACACCCGTGACGATCCTGATCGGACCCGAGGGAGGGTTCGGGCGTCGCGAGGCAAAAGAGGCGAGACGAACCGGCGCGGCCCTGGTATCCCTCGGCCGCACGCGACTCCGCACGGAGACCGCCGCGATCGTCGCGGTCGCGCTCGCGATCGCCACGCTCGAACGGAGGGAGGATTGATGGCCGGCTGCATCTTCTGCGACATCGTCGACGGAAAGATCCCCGCGAAGCTCATTCACGAGGATCATCTGGCCGTCGCGTTCCACGACATCTCCCCGAAGGCGCCCACGCATCTGCTCGTGATTCCCCGGCAGCATCTTTCCGATCTCGACGAGGCGAAGCCGGAGCAGGAGCTCCTGCTCGGTCACCTGCTCCTGGTCGCCAAGGAGGTCGCGGCGAAGTCGGAGCTGCGCGGCGGGTACCGGGTGGTGATCAACCGGGGCGCCGATGGCGGTCAGTCCGTGGATCATCTGCACGTGCACGTGCTCGGCGGTCGCCCGCTCGCCTGGCCTCCGGGCTAGCCTCGGCGCGCGGGGTGTGAACGAAATCGTGGGCGGGATGTCGCCACCCCGCCCACGTCGCCGCTCCGATCACCCCCCGGCTGCGTTCAACGCAGCACTGTGATCTTTGCGGACTCCCGCGCGGCGCCCTGGCGGATCTCCACGAAGTAGATGCCGGCCGGCACGGGAACTCCGTTCGAACGGCCGTCCCACCCGAACGTGCGATCGCTCGCGATTTCCCGGGAGTCCGTCAGCGTCCGGATCACCCGTCCCCGCACGTCGAGAATGCGGGCCGAGACCGGCTCCGACCTCTCCGTGGTGAACCGAACCCGAATCGCTCCGTTCGTCGGGTTCGGCGACGTGACGATGGATCCGGGCGTCCGCGGGACTTCGGCCACACCGCTCGCCTCGTCGACGATCGGGATCGCCGCGAGGCCCTCCCAGCCCGC
>JAGQIB010000490.1 GCA_020431545.1 Gemmatimonadota bacterium | reverse complement strand
TGACTCGCCTGCGCACTCTGTCGATCCTCGTGGCGGCTGGGCTGGTGTTCCTCGCCGCGCGGGGAGACGCACAAGTGACCTTCGCTGTCGGCGGCGGCGCCACCTCGTCGGGCGGATTCTCGGCGGAAGTGACGCTCGGTGATCCGTTCGCGGGAAGTGCCAGCTCCGCCGGCTTCGCCGCCTCTGCCGGCTTCCGCGCCTCGCTGCCCACGAACGCGCCGTTCGGAGTGTTGCCGCCGGTCTCGGCCGTGGCCGGCGCGGACCTGCCGGTGACCGCGCTGCTACAGGACGACGTGCTGGTCGTGTCCGCCTCTCTGTTCTACCAGCCCGGCGGCGCGTCCGCGTTCACGGAGGTTCCGATGACGCTGACGGACGCGGGGACCGGCGAATGGTCGGCCACGATTCCGGCCGGCGACCTCGACGTGCGGGGGGTGCGGTACTTCGTGACCGCATCCGACGGCGTCAACGTGGCGAACATTCCCACCACCGCACCGGTCTCCGGCCTCGAGTCGATCCCGGTGCGCGTGGCGAACCACCCGACCTTCGATCTCGCCGCGGTGACCTACGCGCTGGCCGGCGTGCCGCTCACGCCGGACGACACGAGCCCGCTCGCCGTCTTCGACGAGCTCGGTGGCTTCGACGACGAGGTGTGGCGCTACGGAACGTTCGACCCCGCCTCGGGGGCGTACCGCGAGGGTGGTGCGGCGCGGCCGGCCGCTCCGGGGCAGGGCTTCTGGGTGATCGCGGCGAATGCTGCGACCATCGACGTGAACGGCGTGTCGACCGATCTCGGGGACAACTTCGTGATCACGCTGCAGCCCGGGTTCAACCAGATCGCGAACCCATTCGCGTTCCCCGTGTCGGTGGACGACTTCGTGATCGATCCGGAGACCACACCGAGCTTCATCGGCTGGAACGGCGTGGCGTACGTCAACGACATCCAGGTACTCGCGCCGGCGACCGGGTACTGGGTGTTCCACGGCGGCACCACGTCGGCCACCCTCGAGATTCCGCCGGTCGGGGCCGGCGCGCTGGAGCGAAACCGCGCCGTGGTTCCGGCGGCCCTGCCGGCGGACGAACCGGAAGCATGGGCCTACGCGGTGCAAGCCCTGGCCGGCGATCGCCGCGACGACGACAACCGCTTCGGTGTGCGAGCGGACGCCACGTCGGATCGCGACGCGTTCGATCTCCCCCATGCGCCGCATCCGCCGGCGGGCTACGCGCTCGCTTCTCTCCTCACCGAGAACGGCCCTGCGCTCCGGACGGACTGGCGCGCGCGTTCCGACGACGGCGCGACCTGGCAGCTGCGCTTCGAGACGGATCGGGTCGGAGAGAACTGGCGGGTGGAACTCGCACCGGAGGGCGACTTGCCGGACGGGTGGCGGCTCCTGGCGTGGCCGGAGAACGGCGGCGCGCCGATCGAGCTGACGGAGGGTGGCGAGCTGACCGGCGTTGCCACCTCCACCCGGACGGTTCGGACGTGGACCCTCGCCGCGGGGACGCCGGAGTTCCTCGGTCAGGTAGAGGACGACGTACGCGACACGATCGTGGCCGGGATCTCCGAGCTCGCGTTCGGTCGCGCCTTCCCGAATCCGAGCCGGGCGGGAGAGGGTACGTCGTTCGAGTTCCGCGTGCCACGTGCGACCACGGCCCGGGTCGCGATCTTCGACGTGTCCGGCCGCCTCGTATCCACGGTACTGGATGGCCGCATCGAGCCCGGCATCCACACGCTGCGGTGGAACGGTCGGGACGCGCGAGGCTCCCGGGTCGCGTCCGGTGTCTACTTCGTTCAGGTGCGCGCCGGGGATTGGGCACGGCGGGGCAAGGTCGTGGTCCTGGACTGACGCTTCGCGGAAACCGCCGGAGGGGAGACGCCGGTGGTGCGGCGGGTCGGGCCTTGCGCCCGGCCCGCTCTTTCTTTGGGCGGGAGTTTCCGAGCCTCAGATCGGCAGGAACGTCACGCAGGCCGCGAAGATCACGCCGGACCAGAGGAGCGCCACGAACGTGTAGCCCATGATGTCGCGCGCCTGCAGCCGGACGCCCGCGGCGATCACGGGAAAGAACGCGAGAGTCCAGAACGGCTGGATCATGTTCGTCCAGGCGTCGCCGTACGCGACGGCCATCGACACCCGCGCCACGAAACCGGCGAGCTGGTCCGGGGGGAGGGTGGCACCGAGCGAGCGGGCCGCCTCCACGAGACTCGGTCCCACCACCGCCCATTCGCCTCCGCCCGACGGAATGAACAGGTTCACGACCCCGCCGATCAGGAACGCGAGCGGCGGCAACGTCGCGGCGGAGGCGCCCGCGGCGAGCGCGGTCGCGATCGCGGACCCGAGACCGGTGTGCTGCAGGATCCCCATGATCCCGGCGTAGAACGGGAACTGGAGCACGATGCCCGACACGTTGCCGCAGGCGCGCTGCATCGCCACGACGTATCGGGCCGGGGTTCCGTGGGCGAGCAGTCCGAGCATGAGGAACAGGACGTTCATCACGTTCAGGTTCACGTCGAAGCCGTTCGCCCGGAAGTGCCGCGCGAGCCACCAGACGCCGGCCGCGGAAATGAGCCACTGGATCGCGCGGCTGTGGTTGAGCGCGTCCGAGAGGTTGCGCGTCGGGAGCCGCAAGGCGCGCGCCTCCTCCTCCACGGAGATCTCCCGTTCGCCGGCCTTCTCGCGGCGAAGATCCTTCATCTCGCGCACCGCGTCGCCGCGCGGGCGCATGAGCACCATGAGAAGCGGCAGCGTCAGGACCAGCGTCGCGTTGCACACCAGGTTGAGGGGGCTCGCGATCGTCCGGGCCACGGGGATCGTGGCGGAGAGCACGCCGGACGTGATGAGGAAGTTGTCGGGCGTGTTCAGCACGAGCGGAATCGACCCCGACAGCCCCCCGTGCCAGGTCAGGAAGGAAACGTACACGCAGGCGGCGAGCAATCGATAGTCCACTCCCCGCACCCGCGCTGCGAGCTCGCGCGCCATCACGGCCGTGAGCACGATCCAGCCCCACGACACGAGCGAGAACAGACATCCCACTCCGGTCACGAGCGCGTAGACGAGCACCGGCGATCGCACGCGGGCCACGAGAACGTCGATCACCCGGGCCGCCGGCGGGGAGATCGCGATCGCGTATCCCGTCGCGAGGATGAGCACCATCTGCATCCCGAACGCGAGCAGCGACCAGAATCCCTTCTGCCAGGCATCGAGGACGCCGACCGGCGTGACGTCGTCCACGACCACGAGCGCGAGCGCGCCGGCCATGAACGTGAGCAGCAGGGCGAAGACGAACGAGTCCGGGATCCAGCGTCGGAACCGGTCCGCGAAGAACGCTCCCGCCGCCGCGATCACGCGTCGTCTCCGTTCATGATCCGGAGATACTCCCGATCCCAGGCGGCGATCATGCTCTCCAGGTTCGAGTACGGACCGGGCACGTAGCGGCGGGAGGAGATTCCCCGCTGCGAGCGCTCGCTGACCTCCCAGTCCTGGAGGTTCGTGACGTTCCAGAACTCGATCGCGTCGCTCGGGTCGAAACCGGGGGCCGCGGCGGCGTCGGGGTGGAACAGCCACTGGCACACCACCCGCGTGCGGTCCACGTCCTGCGGTTCGAGGCGGTGGATCATCACGTAGTCCGGATGGAGGCTCAGCAGGAGATTCGGGAGCACGGTGTAGTAGTACACGAGGTCGGCGCGCGCGTCGGTGAGGTCGGAAAGCGGCGGAGCGCAACGTGCGCCCGACATCGTCATGCTGCCGTCCGGCCGGGTGAGCTCCATCGGACCGCCGAGAAACGGGCCCTCTTCGAGATCGTTCGCCGCTCCGCGGTACGGGGTGAGTCGATCCAGGTGAGGGTGCAGCGTGGGGCAGTGGTAGCACTCCGAGTAGTTCTGGAACACGAGCTTCCAGTTCGCGCCCACGTCGTAGCCGATCTCGTGGACGGGACGGAGCTCGTCGAGGCGCCACGGGCCGAACTTCCCGAGAAGCGGGGCGAACTCCTCCGCGAAGGGCACGGGCGCCTCGGCGAAGTTCAGCATCACGCACCCCTCCCACTCCGCGACCGCCACCGGGTGGAGGGGCCACTCGCTCCGCGAAAAGCCGGTCACGTCCGCCATGTTCGGCGCGCCGATCAGCTCTCCCCGCAACGAGTACGTCCACGCGTGGTACGGACAGCGGATCGCGCGACCGACGTCGGTCAGCCCCGCGTCACAGAGGCGCGTGCCGCGGTGTCGGCACTGATTGTGGAAGGCGCGGAGGCCGAAGTCCGAGTCCCGGACCACGATCGCGCTCTCGGAACCCACGTCGTGGCCGAGACAGCGGCCGGGAGCGTCGAGGTCGGAAGAGCGGCCCGCGTACAGCCAGCGCCCGAGGAAGATCCGCTCCATCTCGAGGTCGAAGACGTCGCGGGACGTGTACCAGCGTCGCGACAGGGCTCGGTGTCCCCGAGCGTCGCGGGGAGGAGTGGCCGGCATTCTCCCTCCGGGCGAACGACGTGCGCGGTCACTCGTGATAGTACGACTTCACGCGACCCCACGTCTCGGCCTCGACCGGCTGGATCACGTCGAGCGTGAGGATCCCGGCCAGCATCGGCGCGCGCGGACAGAACGGAATCTCCAGCACCAGGTCCGGGAGATCCTCGCCGGCCAGACTCTGCACGCCGTTGAGCGGCTGGAACGCGATCGCGCGTACCGAACTCTGAACTCGGAACTGCGTCGCCTGCGGCGGCAGGTCCCGGTTGCTCTCGAGCCACAGGTAGATCTTGTGGTCCGGAGGGATCGGACCCGTGTTCGCCAGCGGATCGTCGTCCCGCAGGCTGAACGTCCACCGGTACGCGCGGCACGGGCCGTCGCCGCACCAGGGGTCCTCCTGGCACGGAGTACCGGTCTCCGAGATTCCGATCCACGCGTTGTCGTGCATCTTCGCCGAGATGCCGTCGCAATCCAGCGACGCGTTCAGGTCCGCCCCCTGCGTCGGCTCGAAGCAGACGTCGTGGGCGAGGGTTCCCCCCGGGAGCAGGACCACGAGCGCGGCCGCGATCACGGGAACGTGCGAACGTTCGGAAGCCCGGCGGCGCGAAGGAGTGAGCATGTCGACTCTCCGATCTCGGGGCAGTTCGGGGAATCCCGGGCCGGGCCTCGGCGGGGAAAGAGGCCCGGAGGCGCCCCGAGGGTCGCTCGCTGCCCCGGTGCTCGTCAAGACGTCACCGGGGAGACGCCCGAACGTTCGGAGGAGGGAAATCCCGCGCAACTCCGGCCGCCGCCCGTTCCGTTCTCCGGGCGACCTTTCGACCCGGAGAATTCGTCATGCCTCGTCTCGTACCGCTCGTGAGTCTCGCCGCGATCCTCGCCTGCCTGCCGGGCGACCGGGCCGCGGCTCAGATCGCCACCATGGACCCGGAGTCACTCCTGCTGGCGGCGGAGCAGTGCATCCGGGTCACGGATCAGGCTTCCTTCGATCTTCCCGTGGTGCTGGATGCGCCGTCCGGTGGGGGATCGGTGTCGTACTACAGCACGATCGGTCCGCCGGAGGGCACGCTCGCGCTGCCGGCCGGCGTGACCGGCGGGTCGATCCCGCAGACCTTCCCCGACGCAACGCTTCCGGACCTCGGTTACGGCGTCTCCGGGCGCGTCGCCACCGCCTACCTCACGGGCGGGGGCGGTACGGTCTCCGTCGGCTTCCCGGGATCGGTCACCACGGGCTGGTTCGAGCTCGCTCCCGGACGGGGCCTCGGGTACTGCTACCTGCAGGCGATCTGCGTGATCACGGCGGCGGTCGTGCCGGGTTACCCCTTTGGCGACTGTCTGCTGGGGCGGGGCGGGACCGGAGTGCTCGACACGTTCCGCCGCTACCGCGACGAGGTCCTCGCGATCACGCCGGTGGGGCAGTTCTACACGGGCCAGTACGAGACGTTCTCTTTCGACATGGCGCAGACGGTGCTCGCGCATCCCACGCTGCTCGTCCGCACGCTGCGCACGCTCCTGGACTGGCAGCTGCCGATCGACCTCTTGCTGAACGGGTCGGGTTCCTCGGTGACCGTCTCGCCGTCGATGCAGGACGGCCTGCTCGACGTCCTCGACACGATGGAGCAGGTGGGCAGCCCGGCGCTGGCGCAGGCGATCGCGTTCGAGCGCACCCGCCTGCAGCTGGACACGCTCGCCGGCAAGACGCTGACCGAGTTCCAGACGCAGGTGG
>JAGQIB010000489.1 GCA_020431545.1 Gemmatimonadota bacterium | reverse complement strand
ACCGCGGAAAGCGCGATCGGCAGCCACAGCGATTCGAAGCCGGTCATGCGTCTACCTCCTCCGTGAGAGCCACACGGTTGCGGGGAGAGTAGCACCGGTGGCGGGATTGCCGGAGGGAGAAGCGCGGGGAGCGCAGGGGACGGGCAGGCCGGGACTCAATCCTCCGCCGCGACGCCCGGCGGGGGCCGACGGGTGGCGCGGGCGACTTTCCTCCTCTACTCTGGGCAGATGATCACTCCGAGAGAATCAGCAGCGACACCGGGGTACCGGGGAGCTCTGCCCGGCGAATCCGTCGCGGCCGCGCGGTCGCATCCCCGCCCGTTCGGGGTCCCCGGGTCGGGCGCTGCGAGGCGAGTCCGGCCGGTGGAATGGATCTCTGTCTGGCTGGCCGCGACGTTCGGTGCGGCGATGCTCGCCCCGCCGGCATACGCCGAAGAGACTACGGATCCGCGCACGAACGTCGAGCACCTCGCCGCCCGCGTGGACGCGATCGACCCCGCGACGTTTCCCTACGCGAATCTGGACCGCGCGCAGGCCCTCGCCGCCGACGTTCCGACCGGCCCCTTCGACCAGGTCGTGCTCCATCACCTCCGTGTGTCGCTGCAGCGCCTCGGCGGCGGCGACGCCGAGGGCGCGCTCAGTCGCCTGAACGGCGTCCGCAAGCTCCTGGAGCAGACCCCGGACGTGCCGCCCGGCCTGTGGAAGGTCTTCTGGGAGACGTACGGGATCGCCGCGCTGCGGCTCGGCGAGCAGAAGAACTGCCTCGGCCACCACGGCGCCGAGTCGTGCGTGCTGCCGCTGCGCGGCGGCGGCGTGCACATGGAACCGGGGCCGGCGAACGTCGCGCGGAACTGCTTCCTGCGCTGCCTCGAGGAGTTCGGCGACCCGACCGTGGCCGACCGCTGGCTCCTGAACATCGCGGCCATGGCCACCGCGACCTGGCCGGACGGCGTGCCCGAGCAGTGGCGCGTGCCGCCGGAGACGTTCGCTCCGGAGACGGACTTTCCGGTCTTCGCGGACATCGCGCCGGCGGCCGGCGTGGCCGCGAGCGGGCTTTCGGGCGGCAGCGCGCTCGACGACTTCGACGGCGACGGCGATCTCGATCTCGTGGTTTCCAGCTGGGGACTCCGCGATCCGTTGCGCTACTTCCGCAACGACGGCGTCGGCGAGGACGGCACTCCCCGTTTCACGGAGCGCAGCTCCGAGGCCGGCTTCGACGGTCAGTGGGGCGGGCTCAATCTCATCCACGGCGACTACGACAACGACGGCGACTACGACCTCTACATCCTGCGCGGCGCGTGGCTCGGCCAGGTGTTCGGGCGGCTCCCGAACTCGCTGCTGCGCAACGACGGCCACGGCAGGTTCACGGACGTGACGATCGAGGCCGGTCTGTTCGACGAGTGGCCCACGCACAGTGCCGCGTTCGGCGACCTCGACCTGGACGGCGACCTCGATCTCGTGGTCGCGGTGGAGACCTTCCCCGGCGAGAAGCCGGTGCCGGCGCGGTTCTATCGCAACCGCGGCGACGGCACGTTCGAGGACGTCGCGGAGGCGGCCGGGCTCGCGTTCACCGGGCTCGTGAAGGGCATCACGCTCGGCGACGTCGACAACGACGGCGATCCGGACCTGTACGCGTCCCGCTGGGGCGAGCCGAACCTGCTGCTCGTGCAGACGGGCATCGGGAGCGACGGTCTCCCCCACTACGAGGACCGCACGGCCGCGGCCGGCGTGGCCGAACCGATCCGCAGTTTTCCGACCTGGTTCTTCGACTACGACCAGGACGGCGACGAGGACCTGTTCGTCGCGAGCTTCGGCGGCTTCGAGGGCGACAATTTGGAGCCCGTGGCGCGCGACATCCTCGGGATGCCGAGCGAGGGCGAGCGCTGCCGCCTGTACCGCAACCGCGG
>JAGQIB010000488.1 GCA_020431545.1 Gemmatimonadota bacterium | reverse complement strand
CCGGAACGACGGGAACTTCACGTTCACGGACCTGCTGATCGGGGGAATCGACGACGCGGGAGCGGCGTTCTCCTCCGCGTGGGGCGACTACGACGACGACGGCGACCCGGATCTCTATCTCGTGAACAGCGGCAGCTCGAACAAGCTGTTCCGCAACGACGGCGGCGGCTCTTTCGCGGACGTCACCGTGGCACCGCTGAATCTCACGGTCGCGGGCCGCAGCGCGGTGTGGGGCGACTACGACAACGACGAGGATCTCGACCTGTTCGTGGTGAACCAGAGTTTCTCGGACAAGCTGTTCCGCAACGACGGCGGCGTCTTCGTGGACGTGACGCCGCTGATCCTGTCGGACGCGGGCTCCGGTTCGGAGGGTCGCTTCGCCGACTGGGACAACGATGGCGACCTCGACATCTACCTCGTGAAATTCGCGCAGCCGAACGTGCTCTACCGGAACGACGGGTCGAACGGCTGGGCCATCAAGAACACGGGCCAGGTCGAGGAAGACGGCCTCGGCAACGCCTTCGCCTGGGGCGACTTCGACGGCGACGGCGGCATCGACATGTACGTCGGCAACGACGACGACAACCTGCTGTTCCGGAACGAGCAGGCCTACGCGAACGCGTGGCTCCACGTGGATCTCGCGGGCACGGTCTCGAACCGCTCCGGTATCGGGGCGCGGATCACGGTGGAGGAGAACGGCAAGCGTCAGATGCGGGAGGTCACCGGCGGCGACGGTCGCGGAGGGTTCGACTCGATCACGGCCGAGTTCGGGTTCGGGCCGGGCGGAGTGGACCGCACGGGCGTGGACCTCGTGGAGGTGCGGTGGCCCTCCGGCATCGTGCAGACGTTGACGAACGTGGCGGCCTACCAGCGGATCACGATCGTGGAGACGGATCCCACGCCGGCCCCGGAGGTCGCGGCGGCCGGCCCCGCGGACGCGCTCACGCTCACCGCGGCCCCGAATCCGTCACTCGCCCGCACCACGCTGCGCTTCACGATGCCGCGCGACGGCGCCACGGATCTGCGCATCTACGACGCCGCCGGCCGCCTCGTGCGGGTTCTCGACCGGCGCCAGCGCGCGGCCGCCGCGCACGCGGTCCGCTGGGACGGCGACGACACGCAGGGCCGCTCCGTGGCGCCCGGCGTGTACTTCGCGCGTCTCGAATGCGCCGGCGAGCACGCCGTGCAGCGTATCGTGCGCATCGCACGCTAGCTCCCCGGTCGCCGATCCCGTTAGAATCCGTCCCGACCCGCGCCGACCGGGAGGGACGGTTTGACCGACGACCGCGACGATCGCACGCTGCCTGCCGCCGACGAGACGGTTGCCCACGATCCGTCGGACGACCGGACCATCGCCCACGATCCGTCGAGCGACGAGACCGTGGCCGGCGACTCCTCACACCACGACACGATCGCCGCCGGCTCGCGTGCCGCGTCCCGCGATCTCCCCGAGTCCATCGGCCCGTACCGGATCGTGTCGCGCCTCGGCGAGGGCGGCATGGGCATCGTGTTCGAGGCGGAGCAGAAGAGCCCGCGCCGCACCGTGGCCCTGAAGGTCGTGCGCGGCGGCACGTTCGCGGACGACCTGCGCCTCAAGCTGTTCGAGCGCGAGGCGGAAACACTCGGTCGCCTCCGTCATCCGAACATCGCCGCGATCCACGAGTCCGGCCGGACGGACGACGGGCACCACTATCTCGTGATGGAGCTCGTGGAGGGCGACACACTCGACGTGTGGCGCCTTCACCACCCGGAAGCGGATCTGCGCACGCGGCTCCTGCTGTTCCAGAAGATCGCGGATGCGGTGCATTACGCGCACCTGCGCGGCGTGATCCACCGCGACCTCAAGCCCGCGAACGTCAAGGTGCCGCCGCCGTCTCCGGAATCCGGCGAGTCCGCGATCGACGTGAAGGTGCTCGACTTCGGCCTCGCGCGGCTCGTGGACCGCGAGGGCGACGACACGATGCTGAGCATGCCGGGCGTGGTTCGCGGCACGCTCGCGTACATGAGCCCGGAGCAGGCGCGCGGCGAGATCCTCGAGGTGGA
>JAGQIB010000487.1 GCA_020431545.1 Gemmatimonadota bacterium | reverse complement strand
CGTGCTGAACACGACGGTCTCCACGAACGCCTGGGTTCCGTACGAGTTCGACCTGCTCGCGTACTTCGCCACGCCGAGCCTGGTGCGACTCCGCTTCCAGGCGTCCGACTCCGGCATCGACTCCGTGGTCGAGGCGGCGATCGACGAGTTCCGCATCCTCGCGAACCTCGGAGGCCCGACCGACACGCCGGAGCTGCCGGCGGCGCTGCCGCGCGCGCTCTCGCTCTCGCAGAACCGTCCGAACCCGTTCGACGCCTCGACGTCGGTGGAGTTCGCGCTGCCGAAGCCGGGCCACGTGTCGCTCACCGTGCACGACGTCGCCGGCCGCACCGTCGCGGTGCTCCAGGACGGCGTGCAGGACGCGGGCGTGCACCGTGCCCAGTGGGACGGACGGGACACCACGGGCCGCCAGGTCGCGGCCGGCATCTACTTCACGCGACTGACCGTGAACGGGGAGACGCGCACGAAGAAGATGACGCTCTTGCCGTAACGCACGAACCGCACGATCATCACCGGCGCCCGGGGTCTCGATCCCGGGCGCCTTCTTTTGGGCGGAGGTGCGCTCGTGCGATGGATCGTGGGCGACGTTCACGGGTGCGTGCGCGAGCTGGAGGACCTCCTGCGCGAGATCCGCTTTCGCCCCGGTCGGGATGAGCTCTGGGGAACGGGCGATCTCGTGAACCGCGGGCCGGACTCGCTCGCGGTGCTGCGCCTCTGGCGCGAGATCGGTGCGGACTCCGTCCTCGGAAACCACGATCTGCACGTGGTGCGGGCGGCGGCGGGAGTCGTGTCGCGCCGATCCGACGACACGCTGGACGAGCTGCTCGGAGCGCCGGACGCGCCGGAGCTGCTCCGCTGGCTCGGCGCGCGACCCGTCCTCGTGGTCTGGCCGCGGATCGTCCTCGTGCACGCCGCACTGCATCCCGCGTGGACGGACCTTCCGGCTCAGGCCGCGGCGTTCGCGTCGCGTCCCGGCGGTGTCGCCCGGGCCGCCGACTCCGAAGCCCTGTTCGCGCTGCTCGCCCGCTGCTGTCTCCCAGACGGTGCGCGCGTCAAGCACACGGGCCCGCCGGCGGACTGTCCGGACGGTTCGCTGCCGTGGGACCACCACCATCGCGGCGACCGCCTGGTGGTGTTCGGGCACTGGGCGCAACGCGGCGTGGATCGGACCGAGCGCGTGTTGTGCCTGGACTCGGGGTGCGCCTACGGCGGCGCGCTCAGCGCGTGGAACCCGGACGAGGATCTGCTGGTGCAGGTTCCGTCCCGCTCGCCGCGATCGCTTCCGCCAGCGCCCGACGCGTGAGTTCGTCCTCCGGCGCGAGCGACAGAGCGCGCTCCAGCGCACGACGCGCGTCCTTCGCCCGGCCGAGCTGCAGGAGCGTCACGCCGACGTTCCGGTGTCCCTCGGCGAGCTCCGGCTCCAGCTGCACCGCGATCAGGAACTCCCGCAGGGCGTCGCCGAGATCGCCGCGGCTACGCAACGCGACTCCGAGATTGTGGTGCGCCTCGGCGAGTCGAGGCTCGGCCTCCACGGCCGCCCGGTAGGCCGCGATCGCCTCGTCGAGACGTCCCTGCGCGAGAAGCTCGTTGCCGGTGTTCACGTCGCGACGCGGACTCGCCGCTCCGTCCCCTCCCGGCAACTCACCGCCGAGGCGACGCGCGAGCTCCACGGCCGCCGGCGCCGGCTCGCGCGCCGGCCCCACCGGACGCGCGCCCGGCAGCTCCGCGGCGAGGATGTCGGCCGCGACGCGCGCGCCGTACGGGTTCGGATGGACGCGGTCCCCGATCGTGAAGCGTCGGCGCGCGCCCTCCGGCCCTCCCGCGAGTCGCCACTCCTCGCGGAATCCCGGCGCGAAGCGGAACGTCGCGATCCCGTTCGCGTCCGCGAGCTCCTCGAACACGAGCCGGTCCGTCCCCGGAAGCGGCGTCGGGTCCTCGACGGCCTCGTCGGTGAAGCGCGGCCAGATCGCCACGATCGGACGGAAACCATCTCGCCGGGCGAGTTCCGCGAGCAGTCGGAAGCCGTCCACGACGTTGTTTTCCCCGATCGCCTCGTGGTTCACGCCCTCCGGATCGACGTCCGTCCGGTATCCGAACCAGTCGAGACGCGCCGCGAGCGCCCGGAATGCGGCGGAGTGACGGTAGAGGAGATCGACGGCGTACGGACGCGATCGCGTGGCGCCGAGGCGGAAGGCCGCGTAGTTGAAGTTCCGGAAATCGTTCTGCGTGACGAACAGCACCACGACGTCCGGATCGAACGAGAGCCCCTTCGTCCGCAGCAGCTCGACTTTCGCTCGGGTGCAGTAGGCGCTCACCCCGAAGTTCAGGACCTCGGTTCCGGGGCCGAGACGATTCTCGAGTCGCTGCGTGATCGTGTCCGAGAGATCCCGGATGCCGACCCCCTCCACGACCGACGCGCCGAGGACGAGAACGCGGGTGACCCCCGGCGGCTTCGCGAGCGTTCTCTCCACGTCGCGCTGGCCGAACGAGTTCGTGGAGGGGTAGCTGCGGGCGAGATCCGCGGCCTCGTCGCGCCAGTTCGGCTTGAGTTCGAACCCGAGGACGGGATTCTCGGAGCGCCGGTACACGGTCGAGTCGTCGTTCGTCACGTCGATGAGGCGGAGGTCGGGCGCGAGCCCCGTCACGCGCACCGCCAGCTCCACGAGCGGAAGCGCGAGCAGGACGCCGAGGACGGCGACCACGGGACCGGAGAGCGACGGGCCGCGACGCGTCATCTCAGTGCAGCAGGTACTGGAACGGCTGCGGCTGCGCCCCGAAGTGATCGAGCAGGACGATCCCCGCGAGCACCACGAGCGCGACCACGACCGCCACGATCACGACTCGTCGCCACCCGCTCCCCGCTCCGCTCATGATCCGTCCTCCGTCCAGAGGCGAGGGTCCACCGCCTCGGCGACCGCGCGCGCGATGATCGCATGACCGCGCGCGTTCGGGTGGACGTCGTTCGTGGCGACGCGGATGTCCGCCGGATCGACGTCGACGAACGCGGGCTCCACGCGCACCACGATCGCGCCGGCCTCCGCCGCGAGGCGCGCCACCCGATCGTACACGTCGCGGAACGGGCCGTCCGCCGCGAACCCGTGGAACTCGGGAAGGATCACGAACACCCACGGGAGGCCGCGCTCCCGGGCCGTGTCCCCGGTGCCCCGGATCGCATCGCGGAACGCGGCCCATCCCGGGGCGCTCTCGTCGTACAGATCGCGGTAGTAGTCCACGAACGTCGCGGCGGCACCGGCCCGCCGTCGCAGAAGATCCGCCTTGCCCCAGAGGAACACGGCGAGACGGGATCGCGCGAACCAGGGCGGCGAGCGGTACTCGGGCGTGGGCTCGGCGTCGTTGATGTACCAGAACTGGAGGAGGCCGTCGAGCGGCTCGTCGGCCAGGTGCTCGCGCAGCATCGCGAGTTCCTGCACGGAGTTGTAGTTGCCGTGACCGGTGTTCACGAGCACGAACGGCCGACCGGTCGCGGCCGACCACTTCTCCTCGAGCAGCTCCGTGAAGCGCTGTCCGTAGGGCACGCCCCAGCCGAACGTCACGGAATCGCCGAGGACTCCGAGCCGGACCTCGCCGGGCGATTTTTGCGCCGGGATCTCCGCGTCCCGGAAGCCGTGCGAGTTCGTGTCGACGTCGACACCGAAGAAGTGCCCGTGCGCATTCGCCTCGTGGAGGAAGCGGACCCCGGAGTCGGTGCGCGCCTTCATCGCGCGCGCGTACCGCGTGAACTCCACGTCGACGTTCGGCTCGATCGCGGCGTACACACGAAGCCCGATCTCGAGCAGCACCGCCACGAGCACGAGCCCGAACAGCATCGCGGCCCCGGCCGCGAACGCGCCGCGCAGGCGGGAACCGCCGCTCACGACCCGGGCTCCCCGAGCGCCTGCCGCAGCGCGGCGAGCACCCCCGGCGCCTCGGGATGGGTCGGCTCGAGCTGCAGAACCGCCTGCACCTCGAACTCGGCGGCCTCGAACTCCCCGAGGCGCACGAGGATCTTCGCGAGCGTCCAGTGCGCCAGGACATCGTTCGGTTCGAGCCGGACCGCGTCCTCCAGAGCCTGCCGCGCGCCCATCGGATCGTCGAGCTGCGCGCGCGCCACTCCTACCAGGAGGTGGGCGCGCGCGATCTCCGGATGACGTTCCATCACCCAGCTCGCGGCCTCGAGCGCCTCCGCCGCGTCCTCGGTCTGCAGCAGTGCGGACGCGAGGTTCAGTCGCGCCTCCACGTACTCCGGGTAGATCTCGATCGCGCGCCGGTACTGCGTCGCCGCGTCTTCCCAGCGATGCGTCCCCTCGTACTGGCGCCCCAGATTGCGGTACGCGAGCGCGTAGTCCGGGCGGAGGCGCACCGCGGCGAGGAAGTGCTGCTCCGCGACATCCAGCTCGCCGCGCCGCGCGTGGATGATCGCTATCTGGTGATGCGCGACCCAAGAAGCGGGATCGACGTCGAGCACGTGCTGCCACATCGTCTCCGGCGAACGGTAGTGCTCCGCCTGCCGGTGCGCGAGCGCGGTCGAACCGGCGAGCGTCAGGACGGCCAGTCCGGTCGCCACGGGGGTCGCGCCGGAAGACCGCGTCCACGTGGCGACCGCACCGACAAGCAGTGCCAGGAACGCGGGCAACGCGAGGTACGCCCAGTGGTCCGCCACCCGCGCGTACAGCGTGTAGTACATCGGCACGAGTCCGAGGGTGGGAGCGAGTGCCACGACGGCCACGAGCGCGGCGACGAGCGGGCCCCGGCGGCCGCGACGCGCGAGCCACGCAAGCGATGCGAGGACGCCGAGCCCGATCGCCGTCCCCGCCAGCGCGACTCGCACCGTCGGCGAGTCCCACTGCGGATACACGATCGGCAGCGGATACGGCACCAGGGCTTTGCGCGCATACAGCAGAACGGCCTGCCACGCGATGCCGAGCCTCTCCAAGAACGATTCCGCCGGCAGGGGTTGATTGCCGATCACGCTTCCGGCCTGCAGGCGCACCGCGAGCAGCGCGGACCCGAACGCGAGCGCCACGAACGGAACGACCCGCGCGAAGTCCCGCCGCGTGAGCCGGCCGCGCTGCAGGAAGTCGAGCGCGAGGGCGATCGCCGGGAACACCACCGCCGACGCCTTCGCGAGCAACGCGGCCACGAACAGGCCGAGCGCCGCCCCGTACCACGCGCCCCCCTCCTCCCCGGACCGGGACCAGGCGATCAGCGCCCCGACCAGGAACACGAACGACAGCGTGTTCTTGAGCTCCGCGATCCACGCGACGCTGCCCACCGCCACCGGATGAACGGCGAACAGCGCCGCGACCACGAATGCGCCGGGCACCTGGAGCCGGCGCAGGAGACGCCAGAGCAGCAGTGCCCCGAGCACGTGGAGAGCCACGTTCACCGCGTGGTAGCCGAGCGGGCTCTCGCCGAACAGGCGCCACTCGGCCCAGAACGCGAGGGAGGTCAGCGGGTAGTAGTCGAACCGGTCGGCCCCGACGAACGCCCGCGCCCAGCCGTCGGAGGCCTGCGTCACGGGACTGTTCTGGAGCCAGAGAGCGTCGTCCCAGAGGAAGTCGGAACGCCGGAGGGGCGCGTAGACCACGAGCGCCAGGAGGACGATCGTGAGGATGCCGCGGAGCGGGTGGTCGCTCATCCGCGCCTCCGGGGTCGGGGCGGCCCCGCCCCTCTTCGGGACGATATGCGAAGGCCCCCGGC
>JAGQIB010000486.1 GCA_020431545.1 Gemmatimonadota bacterium | reverse complement strand
ATCAGCACGAGGTTCAGCGCGACGTTCGCGAGGGCCGCGCCCGCGAGCAGCCCGAGGTTCAGGCGCTCGCGACCCGTCGCGAGGAGGCGGGCCGTGATCACGATGTCCGCGTACACGAGGACCTCGCTGAGCGCGAGCCACGGAAGCACGGCGGCGCTCGCGCTCCAGTCACGGCCGAACAGCATGCGCACGAGCGGCCCCGCGAACGCGATCTGCAGCGCGACCACCGGGACCACGACGGCGACCAGCACGCGCAGGCTCTCGCGGAACAGGCGCTCGACCCGAGCCTCCTCGCCGCGCCGCTCCGCGAACAGCGGGAACACGGAGGTCATCAGGAGAATCGCGAGCAGGTTCGCGACCTCGACGACTCGGGTCGGCGCCGCGTACACGCCGACCTCGTGCGAGTCCCGGAGATACTCGAGCATCAAGACGTCGACGCGGGCGAGGACGACATTGACGATCAGCACCGCGACGAACGGCAGGCTCGTGCGGGCGAGCGCGCCGAGGCGTGCGGGGTCCGGCCGCAGCCGGATCGCGGCCCGGCGGTGACTCGCGATCGCGAGGAGTATCAGGAACGGGAGCGGGGAGAGCGACTGGGCGGCCACCGCGCCCTCCACTCCCAGGCGACGGAGCGGGCCGGCCACGAGCCCGAGGTGGACGGCCTCGGCGAGGACCGCGAGCAGCGTGGGGAGTCCCATCGCGAGGTCGATCCGGAACGGCACCTCGAGCGCGGACCGGAGCGAGGCGCGGCGGGCCGACGTCAGGAGGACGAGGCCGGCGAGCGCGGCCAGGGGGAACGTCACCTCCGGCGTGAACACCCGGAACGCCCAGGCCGCGATCGGGATCGTGATCGCCGCGAGGAGGAATCGGAGGATCAGGGCGTCGCCGACCCGTCGCCCCGTGGACTCGCGGTCGCGCGCGGCCTCCCGCGCGGTGAGCGAGTCCAGTCCCGCGTCCGTGAAGACCTCGAAGAACGCGATCCAGGCGAACACGAGCGAGTAGCGCCCGAAGCCCGCCGGCCCCAGCGTGCGGGTGAGCACCGCGTAGGAGAACAGGACGAGCAGCTTGGAGCCGATCGTCCCCGAGAGGAGGACGGCGGAGTTTCGCAGAACGGAGGAGACGGCAGACATGGGGGCGGACCGTAGCACCCGATCTCGGGTCCGGAAAGCGGCGAGCGGGAGCGCGGGAAACGGGACGCGGTCTCCGTGAACGGGTAGACTCCGCCGGAACTGTGCTGGCCGTGGCCGGAGGCGGATCGATGGACAAAGACGTCGTGGAGCGTGGTTCCTATCCGCCGGTGGATCTGGGCGCCCCCGTGCCGGCCCGTCGGAGCGAGGCCGAGATCCGGGACTTTCTGGCGGAGCGCGTCCTCGTGCTCGACGGGGCCACCGGAACCGGTCTCCAGGATCGCCACCTCACGGCGGCCGACTTCGGCGGCGACGACCTCGACGGCTGCAACGAGAACCTCGTACGGACCCGCCCGGACGTCGTCTCCGACCTGCACGCGAGCTACTTCGACGCCGGCGCCGACATGGTGGAGACGAACACGTTCGGCGGCACGCCGATCGTCCTCGCCGAGTACGATCTCGCGCCGCTCGCCCGTGAGCTGAACCGCACCGCGGCCGAGATCGCGAAGCGGACCGCCGCCGTGTGGTCGACCGCGGATCGTCCGCGTTTCGTGGCCGGCTCCGTGGGGCCCACCACGAAGGCGATCAGCGTGACGGGAGGCATCACGTTTCCCGAACTCGTTGCCGCGTTCCGGGAGCAGATGATCGGTCTCGTCGAAGGAAGCGTGGACACGCTGCTCATCGAGACTCAGCAGGACACGCGCAACGCGAAGGCCGCCCTCATCGCGGCCGAGGAGGCGTTCGCTGCGTGCGGCGCGCGCGTGCCGGTGATGATGTCGTGCACGATCGAGCCCACGGGGACCATGCTCGGCGGGCAGGGAGTGGAGGCGTTCTGGACGAGCGTTTCACACTTCCCGCTGCTCTCGGTGGGACTCAACTGCGCGACCGGTCCCGCGTTCATGACCGACCATCTGCGGAGCCTGTCCGCGCTCGCGTCGTGCTTCACGTCGTGCGTGCCGAACGCGGGGCTCCCGAACGAGGACGGCGAGTACGACGAGACGCCGCGGTCCATGGCGGAGGTCCTCGCGCGATTCGCGGAGCACGGGTGGTTGAACGTCGTGGGTGGCTGCTGCGGCACGCGACCGGATCACATCCGCGCCTTCGCCGAGATCGCGGGAACGTGGAAGCCGCGGGTGCCGAAGCCGCGCCGCCGGAGCCTCGTGAGCGGGATCGACTTCCTCGAGATCGACGAGGACGTGCGACCGGTGCAGGTCGGCGAGCGGACGAACGTCATCGGCTCGCGTCGCTTCAAGAAGCTGATCTGCGAGGAGCGCTTCGAGGAGGCGGCCGAGATCGCGCGTCGCCAGGTGCGCGGCGGGGCGCAGATCGTCGACGTCAATCTCCAGAACCCGGACCGCGACGAGCTCGTCGACGTGCGACGCTTCTTCGACGTGCTCGTGCGCATGGTCAAGGTCCCGATCATGATCGACTCCACGGACGCCGACTCGATCGAGCTCGCGCTCACGTACTGCCAGGGCAAGGCGATCGTGAACTCGATCAATCTGGAAGACGGCGAGGAGCGATTCGAGCGCGTGTGTCCGCTCCTCCGGAGATTCGGCGCCGCGGTCGTCGTCGGCACGATCGACGAGGACCCGGTGCAGGGAATGGGGGTCACGCGCGAGCGGAAGCTCGAGATCGCGCGGCGGAGCTACGCGCTGCTCACCGGCAAGTACGGACTCCGCCCGGAAGACCTGATCTGGGATCCGCTCGTGTTCCCGGTCGGCACCGGCGACGCCCAGTACGTGGGCAGCGCCGAGGAGACGCTCGCCGCGATCCCGCTCCTCAAGTCCGAGTTCCCCGGCACGCGCACGATCCTCGGAGTGTCGAACGTCAGCTTCGGACTGCCGCCGGCCGGGCGCGAGGTGCTGAATTCCGTGTACCTGTACCTCGCCACGAAGGCGGGCCTCGACTACGCGATCGTCAACACGGAGAAGCTCGAGCGCTACAACCGCATTCCCGAGGACGAGGTGCGGCTGGCCGAGGATCTGCTCTTCGCCCGCGGCGACGATCCGGTCGGCGCGTTCGCGGCGCACTTCCGAGGTCGCGCGCACGCCCACGTCGCGGACGACCGCGCGGACCTTCCGCTCGACGAGCGGCTCGCGCGCTACATCGTGGAGGGATCGAAGGACGGACTCGTGGAGGACCTCGAGCGGAAGCGGGCGGAGGGAACCCCGCCGCTCGAGATCATCAACGGGCCGCTCATGGCCGGGATGGCCGAGGTCGGACGCCTGTTCAACGACAACCAGCTCATCGTGGCCGAGGTGCTGCAGAGCGCCGAGGCGATGA
>JAGQIB010000485.1 GCA_020431545.1 Gemmatimonadota bacterium | reverse complement strand
GCCTCCTCGGACCGATCGGCTTCCGGGAAGCGATCGCGCTGACGTTGCCCTCGTTCCTGCTCGTTCTCGGCGACGCGAACATGTACCAGCGCTTCTTCTCGGCCCGGAGCCCGGAGGTCGCCGCCCGCGCGGTGCGCACGCTCGCGATCGGCGTGCTGTTCCTCGAGATCGCGATCATCCTCGCGGCGTGGATGGGTTCGGCCCTGGCTCCGGGGCTCGACGCGCCCGGCCGAGTCCTCGCGGTCGTCGCGCGCGACCACGTTCCGGTCGCACTCGGCTCGCTGCTCCTCGCCGCGATCGTCGCGATCGTCGTGTCGACCGCGGACTCCTACCTGCTCGTCCCCGCCACGTGCCTCGTGCGCGACGTGTGGCAGCGCTTCCTGCGTCCGGAGGCGGATGAGCGGGAGCTCGTGCGCGTTTCGCGCGCCGTCGTGATCGTGCTCGGGATCCTCGCGTGGACGCTCACGAAGCTGTCGGACCGGTTCCTCGCCGTGGCGCTGTGGGCGTACACGATGTACGGCGCGGGCATCACCCCCTCGCTGCTCGCGGCGTTCCTGTGGCCGCGCGCGACGAAGCAGGGCGCGGTCGCGTCGATCGCCACCGGAATCACGCTCACGATCGGCTGGGAGCTCCACCCGCTCGTACCGGGCATCGACACGGTGTACGTCGCGCTGCTCGGCTCCGTGACCGCGCTCGTGGGGGTCAGTCTCGCGACTCCTCCGCCGGAACACGGCGGCCGCCTCGAAGCGTCGCCGCGATAGCGGCCCCCGTCGCCACCACCCCGAGCGCGACGCCGAACGGCGCGGCCGCGCGGCCCGTGATCGAGGCGGCGGCGCCCCCGAGCAGAGGCAACGTCGAGCTGCCCGCGCCGAGGATCGTCTCGTGCCAGCCCGCCGCGCGACCGCGCCCGGTCGCGCGATCGAGGCTCGCCTGCAAGGACGCGTGGTACGCCAGACCGATCGCGAGCCCGAGCGGCAACGTGGCCAGGAGGCGCCCCCCGAGCGACGTCGACCCCACGAAGACACAGAGCCCCACGACGGCGAGCGCCAGTGACGCGAGGAGCGCGCGCGGCCCGGTGGCCCGTCGCCCGTGCGCAGCGAACGTGAGCGTCTGCACCAGGAACACGGCGCCGAACACGAGACCGAACTCGGCCGGTCCTCCGCCCTGTTCCCGCAGCAACCGCGGCGCGTGCATGTTGACGGTTCCGACCACGCCGTACGCGAGCGCGTTCGTCATCCACGCGAGGCGCAGGAAGGTGGCCGAGAACCGGGGCGGTCGCGACGCGAACGCGGACGCGACGTCGCGGGATGCGACCGCGGGTTCCGACGATGACCGGTGCCGCGCGAGCACGAGCGCGATCAGAACCCCGGGCACCGCGGCGCAGGACAGTACCGCGACCGGCGAGAACGCCGCCGTGAGGAGCCCGCCGAACACGATGCCGGATCCCTTGCCGAGACACCACGCCACGTTGAAGCGGCCGATCGATCGGGAGAGATCCTCCGCCGGCGCCTCGTCCGCGAGAGCGGCCTGCAGCGGAGACCAGTAGAAGCCCAGCGCGAGGCCGGCGAGCGGAAGCAACGCGAACAGGACGCCGAGCCGGTCCGCGAACGCGAGCGAAGCCGCCACGACCGAGAACGCGAGGCCCGCCCGGCGCACGAGCGCGAGGCGCGGCACCCGGTCCGAAACCCGTCCCCCCAGAGACGCCGACAGCATGTACCCTGCCGCGTACAACGTCGGCAACAGGCCGAGGGACACCGGTCCCGCTCCGAGCTCCGTCGCCCGGAACGGGAGGGCGGCGAACACGAGAGCGAGTGCCGTGTCCTGCAGGAAGGCGGCAAGGAGGAACGGAATGGAGCGCACCGCGGGATCCTATTCACGCGCCCTGGCGGTGGCAATCGCGCTCGTGGCGCTCGGCGCCTGCGCGAAGGCCGAACCCCCGGGGCTGGTGGAGCGCGTGCGGGCCGGGCTCTCCGCCGGTCGCCCGATCGAAGACGTCGGCGCGATTCGTATGGTGACCACGGTGGAGACCGCGGATTCGGTGATCGGCCGCGGCGAGGTCGTCGCGTCGCGCTCCCCGCTCCGCTACCGCGAGATGATCGAGGTCGCCGGCGTGCGCCAGACCGCGACCGTGATCGGCGACCGCGGCTGGTACGAGGATCCGAACGGGCGCGTCCGCGCCGTGTCCGGGGACGAGCTCGCCACGTACCGGCTCGCGCACGCGCTCCTGTTCCAGACGTGGCTGGACGACCCGGAGCCGGCCGGTTTCGAGCGTGTCGTCGAGGGCGACACCGTGCGTTTCGTGCCGCGGGAAGACGGCGCGACGAGATCGCTCGGCTTCGCCGACTCGGACGGCGTGCTCCTCCCCTCGGAGCTCCGGCAGCGTCAGCAGGGCACGGAGGTCGGCACGACGTTCGAGGACTGGCGTGTGGTGGACGGGGTGCGGATCCCGTTCCGATCGGTGCAGCGCACCGGCGACCCGCGCTTCGATCTCGCGATGGTCACGACGGAAGTCGAGGTGTCGGACGAGCTCCCGGCCGACGCCATCACGACGCCGGTCGAAGGACATCCCGAGGACGCCCGGGTGCTCGATCCCGCGGCGGCCGGCGCGATCCCGATCGAGCTCGTGGGGAACCTCCCGGTGGTCGAGGTCGACGTCGGCGGACGCGACGGTCTCCTGTTCCTGATCGACTCCGGCGCGGGCGCCACCGTCGTGGCGTCGTCGCTCGCGGAGGAGCTGGATCTGCCGTCTCGCGGCACGCTCGAGGCGCGCGGCGGAGGCGGCAGCGAGGCGGCCTCGTTCGTGGACCTGCCGCCGGTGCGGCTCCCCGGCGTGGAGGTCGACGGCCAGACCGTGGTCACGCTGCCGCTGGACGGGCTCGCGGAGACGCTCGGCCGACCCATTCGGGGCATCCTCGGCTGGGACTTCCTCTCGCGCTTCGTGGTCGAGCTGGACTATCCGGGGCGACGCCTCGCGCTGTTCGCACCCGGCACGTACGAACCGCGGACGGGCGCCTCCCCCGTTCCGCTCCGCGTGGAAGCGAACGTGCCGCGCGTCACCGGCGCGATCGACGGACACGCCGGCAGCTTCCTGCTCGACACCGGAAACGCGGCGCGGCTGTTCGTGCACGCGTCGTTCGCGCGGGAGATCGGCCTGATCGACCGCGCCGAGGAGTCCGAGATCCTCATCGCGGGCATCGGCGGCGAAGAGGCCACGATGGGAGCGGTCATCGACCGGCTCGACCTCGGCGACGTCTCCTGGACGCACGTTCCGGCCACCCTGCCGTCCACCGACGTGGGGATCCTGGCGCTCGACGAGGCCATCGGCAACGTCGGCAGCGCGCTCTTCGCCGACGCGGTGATCGCGCTCGACTACGACGAAGGGGTCTTCTGGATCTGGAGGGCGGCTTCCGCCTCCGAGCGGTAGGGATCGGCGTCGTTCTGGCGGACCGCGTGGCGGTACATCGACTGCGCCTCCTCGGTGCGGCCGAGTCGCTGGAGCACGATCGCGTAGAGATACCGATCCGTGCTCTCCCCCAGATTCGGGCGATCCTGGCCGAGCGCGCGCGCGAACAGCGCCGCCGCCTCCGACAGGTCCCCGGCCCGGAAGCGCGCCGTGGCGAGCGTGCCGAGCGAGTAGGGATCGTCGGGCTGCTGCTCCACGGCGCGCCGCGCGAGCCGCTCCGCTTCCTCCCGGTCCCGGAGGGGCGGCGGCGCTTCCTCCAGGAGGATCCACGCGAGGTTGTTCAGCGCGCGCCCGTCGTCGGGGTGCTTGTCCAGCATGGCCCGATAGTCGCGAATCGCCGCCTCCCAGTCCTTGACGAGGGTGTGGTACTGGGCGCGCAGGAACAGCGTTTCGAGGTCTCCGGGCGAGGAGCCGAGCCGGTCCTCGATCTGCTCGAACTGCTGCCGATAGTTCGCCTCCAGGAGCGCCGTCTCGATCTTCGGGGGAAGAACCGGTCCGTCGGGTCCCCGCGTGCGGAAGATGTTCACGCCGGCCGCCCCGAACGAGACCACGAGAAGAGCGATCGACAGGCTCGCGAGGAGTCGCGGAGGGGCCGGCGCCATTCCCGTGCGCACTTCGTCGAGCGCGTCCGGTGAGAGGACGAGCGCGAGGAGGGCGCCGGCCAGGAGACCTCCGACGTGGGCGGCCATGTCGATGTGCGGGAAGACGACCCCGATCACGAGGTTGAGCACGACCCACGGCAGGAGCGCGGTACCCATGACCCAGGTCACTCTCTTGTCCAGCATGCCGCGCCAGCGAAACGCGAACACGAGCGACGCCCCGAGCAACCCGAAGATCCCACCGGACGCGCCGACCGAGGGCGGATTCGGGAGGAGCCCGCTCGCCACACCGCCCGCGATCCCCGAGCCGAGAAACAACGCGAGCAGCTTCCACCGCCCGTAGAATGCCTCGACGTTGCGTCCGAGCACGAACAGCGCGTAGCCGTTCAGCAACAGGTGCAGCCAGCTCCCGTGCAGGAACATCGAGGCGACGAGACGCCACCACTCTCCCGCCCGGACGAGCGGTCCGAAATTCGCACCGAACGCGAGCAGCACGGCCACGTTCGCCGGACCGCCGGCGATCAGCGTCATCGCCCAGTAGACACCGATGCCCACGAGGATCGCGCGCGTCGCGACCGGCGGGAACAGGCGAACGGTGACGAACTCGTTCCGGGGAGCAGGGGGATCCGGCGGCAGCGCTTCCCGCGTCAGGCCCGCTCCCCGATCTCGTCGGCGGCGGACCCCGGCACGGGCGGTCGCTCGTGCGGCACGAGCGACGCGACGTGCTCCTTGGAGACGAGAACCGGCCCGTCGTCCGTCTCGAGCGCGAAGAAGTTCTGCGGGAAGTTCAGGAAGTCGGACACGCGGGAGAATTCGTCCGGCAGGTCCATCGCGATCCGCCCGACGAGCACCCGTTCCGAGTGGAGCTTGACGGTGACCCGCTCCTCGCGGAACACGGCCGCGCACTCCTTGCGCACGAGGTCCGCGGTGACGCCGAGACCGGGCTCCACCAGGACCACCCGCTCGCGGTTCACGACCTCGACCGTCCCGTCTTCCTGCTTCAGCGGGAACCAGACGTTCTCGTCGTTCGTCTTGTCGAGCAGCGTCTGCTCGCCGCGATGGATCACGTCGATGAAGTCCAGGAAGACGGTGCCGCGGAGCACCTCCCCCGTCTCCAGATGCAGGACGATTCCGACTTCTCGCTTGGGAATCACGTGGCTCACGGCGTAGTCCCTCCGAGTGCTCCATAGATCGGACATTCCGCCCCGATTGTCCAGGGAAACGCATTCCTGGGGCTTCCTGGGAGTCTCTGGGCAAGGCTCGGCAGGACGAGCGTGCCCCGTTCGCGGCCTTCAATCGGCGGGTCACGGGTGCCGATGCCCCGGAGAGCACCCCGGATCCGACTTCCCTGCCTGCGGACGATGCCTTGGCCCGAATCGACGCCATCTTCGAAGCGGTTCACGCGCAGGGCGCGTCGGACCTCCACATCGCCACCGGCGCGCCCCCCATGGTGCGCCGCCTCGGCGAGATGGAGCCGATCCGCTACCAGGAGCTCAACAAGGAGCTCACGGAGATGCTGCTCCTGGAGATCATGGGCGACGCGGAGCGCGAGAAGTTCCAGCGCGATCGCGACGTCGACTTCTCCTACGAGATCCCGGGCAAGTTCCGGGTCCGGTGCAACGTCTACGAGGAGAACCGCGGGCTGGCCGGCGCGTTCCGCCTCCTGCCTTCGTCGATCCTCACGCTCGAGCAGCTCGGCCTGCCGGCGTACCTCGCGAACCTGACCGAGGCGCGCAAGGGACTGATCTTCGTGACGGGGCCGCCGGGAAGCGGCAAGTCCACGACGCTCGCGGCGATGCTCGACCACATCAACAATCGCCAGCGGCGGCACATCATCACGATCGAGGACCCGATCGAGTACGTGCACCAGAACCGACACTGCCTCATCAACCAGCGGGAGGTCGGGAAGCACACGCCGTCGTTCGCGAAGGCGCTGCACGCGGCCCTGCGCGAGGACCCGGACACGCTCCTGGTCGGCGAGATGCGCGACTTCGAGACGAT
>JAGQIB010000484.1 GCA_020431545.1 Gemmatimonadota bacterium | reverse complement strand
GCCGATCGTCACCGAGCTGCTGCCCGACACCGCGGATCTCCACCACCGCGGCTGGTCGGAGCCGATCTTCTCGATCACCGGCGAGGAGCCGGAGCGCTTCGACTACGACACGATGCGATCCACGGACGTGCCGTGGGATCCGCATCCCGGCAAGTACACGCGCTTCGGCGACGTCTCCCCGCTCGTGCAAGCGCCCGAGGACATGTACGTGATCATGGCCACCGGCGACGAGTGCACGGTGCGCTGGCGCGCCGACCGTCTGCCGCCGCTGTCGGCCGGACAGGAACGAACCTACTTCCTGCTGTTCGACGGGTGGGCCAAGGACGGCGATCCGAACACGACGCTGGCCAACCAGGTCGAGCCGCTGCCGTTCCACGGGATGAGCGGCTATCCCTACCGGGACGACGAGTCCTACCCCGACGACGAGGCGTACCGCGACTACCGCGCCACCTGGAACACGCGCGAGCCGGTGCGGACGACGCGGGATCTCGTCGCCGAGGCCCGCGCGGGGGCCGCCGGAAGCGCCGTGCCGGGGACGCGATGATCCGGCGTCTCCTGGGACACCGCGGGGCGAGCGCGCGGACTCCGGAGAACACCGCGACGGCATTGCGGGCGGCGCTGCAGGACGGCGCCGACGGTCTCGAGTTCGACGTCCGCTGTCTCGGCGACGGGACGCCGGTGCTGATGCACGACGCGAACGTGGATCGCACCACGGACGGCACCGGCCCGCTCGCCGATTTCGACCGTCGTTCGATCGCGCGCCTCGACGCCGGCAGCCGCAAGAACCGCGACTTCGCCGGCGAGCGCGTTCCCCTGCTGGAAGACGTTCTCGCGGAGTTCCTGGGCCGCGCGTACCTGGCGATCGAGATGAAGGAGATCCTGCCGGAGGAGGTGCTGCGCACGATCGGCGACGCGGTCCGTGCGAACGTCGCCGCCGACGCCGTGCTCGCGTCGTTCGAGGCGAAGGCGCTGGAACGCGCCCGCGACGTCGTGCCGGCGCTGCACCGCTCGCTCATCCTGGGACGCGAGACTCCGTTTCCGCCGCCGGAGCTCGCGACGTACCTCGGGCTGTCCGGGATGTTCGCGCCGCACGACCGCATCGACGAGCGCTTCGTCGTCGAGTGCCGTCGCCTGGGGCTCTCCCTGTTCGCGTACACCGTGAACGACCCCGGACGCGCGGAGCTGCTGCTGGCGCTCGGCGTGGAGGGGATCATCTCCGACGACCCCCGCGCGCTGCGACCGCACTTCCCCGCCGCGGGCTGACGCTAGCGCAGGGCCTCGGAACCGGAAGACGGGCCCACCGGCGACGTCGGGCCGGCCTCGGCTGGCGGGAGCGTCGGCGGTTCCGGCAGATCGTGCGCCTTCCCGAGGACCGCGTACGCCATGCGAGCCGAGTAGGAAAGGATGCGCTTGTAGTCCGCCACCGCGTCGACGTGGACCGTGGTGGTCGCGCGTGATGCTTCGTTCCCGGCCTGCAATCGCGCGAGATGCGCGACGCGGAGCTGTCGCTCCAGGCGATCGAGCTGCGACTTCCGGTCGAGCACACGGCGCGCGGTGTCCGCGTTCCAGGTCGCGATCGCGGCCACCACGAGCTCCACCGTCTCGCGAACCTGATCGTGGAAGTCCAGGATCTGGTGAAAACCCTCGTCGGAAAAGCGCAGGCCGAGCGTGTGCTTCTTGTGCAGCAGACCGGGGACGAGTCCCTTGGACACCACGTCGGCGATCAGCTCCAGGTCCTTCGTGATGAACAGGAGATCGAGCACGCGACTCGCCTGCGCGCCGGAAAGCGCCTCCGTGTTCAGCTCGGTCAGGTAGGCGGTGATCGCCTCGTCGAGCCGGTCGACGCGGTCGTCGGATCGGCGGATCGACTGCGCGAGCTCCTCGTCGTCCTTGCGGAGCGACCGCTTCACGTCGTCGAGCATGGCCTTGACGAGCTGGGCCATCCGCAGGACTTCCTGCAGCGCTCCGGCGATCGCGATGTCCGGCTGCTCGCGGAAACGTCGATCGAGCGAGCGGGGCGCCCAGTCGTCGTCGGCGTCGCCCGGATCGTCCGGGATCAGACGCCGGAACAGTCGCTCGGCCGCGGGCAGGAACGGCAGGAAGACGAGCGCCGTGGCCACGTTCAGGAGCGTGAACGCGTGCGCCACCTGCCGCGCGGGATCCGCGGTCAGATGTTCCACGAACGATGCGAACGGATGCAGGAACGGCAGGAACAGCAGCCCGCCACCGAGCCGGAACATCGCGTGGGCCCAGGCGATCCGTCGGCCGTCGGCCGGAGCGCCGATCGCGGCGATGAGCGCGGTGGTCGTGGTGCCGACGTTCGCGCCGAGCACGAACGGCAGCGCGGCATCGAGCGGGAGCAATCCCTGGAGGGACAGGCCGAGGACGATGCCGAGCGTCGCGGCGGAGGCCTGCGCGACGGCCGTGAACGCGGCCGCCGCGAACATCGCCGGCACCGGATTCTCGGCCGCGGCCACGAAGAAGCCGACGACGGGGCCCATGCCGTCGAGCGGCGACAGGGCCTCCGAGATGAGCGTGAGTCCGTGGAAGACGAGGCCGAGACCGATCACCGCGCTGCCGAGGCGCCGCAGGCGGGATTGATCCTGCAGGTTCATCAGGAAGCCGATCGCCACGAGCAGCAGCGCCCAGTTCGAGAGCCGGAACGCGATCAACTGCACCGTGAGCGTGGAGCCCACCGCGGCACCGAGCACCGCGCCGAGACCGCCCCGCAGCGAAAGGAGCCCCGTAGACGCGAAGCTCACGAGAAGCACGGTGCTCGCGGAGGAGCTCTGCACCAGCAGCGTGCTCACCATGCCGAACACGGTCGCGCGCAGCGGATTGGACGTCATCCGGCCGAGCGAATCGCGCAGGCGTGCTCCCGCGAACTTCTCGAGCGAGCGGCCGATCAACCGCATGCCGAACAGGAACATCGCGAGGCCGCCGGCGCCGGTGACGACCATTCGCCGGACCCAGCCGCGGGGAAGCACGCGCACGGGCACCGTGAGCTCGGTCTCGTCGCCGGCCCGGGACGCCACGAGCACCCAGTCGCCGGGAACGTCGCGCACCCGGAGGGAGAAGATCGCCTGCCCGTCGAGGTTCGTCGCGACCGTCGTGTCGGCCGGGGAGAACGGAGACGGGACAGCCAGGCTGCGGAGGCGGACGTTCTGTCCGGAGTACGGCCGCCCCGAGGAGTCGTGGAGGGCGACCCGGACCGGAAGCTCATGCCCCGCCTCCGCCACGTGGAGCTCGGAGTGGGGCGAATCCGCGAGCACCTGCAGCGTGTCCGCCGCCGCGACGCCTCCGGCCCCACTCGCCGCCCAGGCCGCGAACACGGCCCAGAGCAGCCTTCTCCCCCGTCCCCTGAGCTCACCCATCCCCGCTGGTCACCTCCGTGATCTTCATCTTCGGCAGCCGACCGGCCCGGGTCAATGGAATCCATTGCCGTTTAACGACTTGCACCCGCGACGGTTTGGCAGGGTTCCTCAAGTCGGGGCAAAGGCCGACCGATACCCGAACGAATGACCGGGAACCGCACACCAGGCCGAGGCCTCCTGACGCCGGAGCACGAGACCGGAATGACCCCAACGCGAACTTGGTTGCTCGCGGCCTTCCTGTTTGTCTCCCTCCTCGCCACGCACGCGCGGGCGGCGGAGCCGCCGGGATTGAATGACGCCGCGGCGCGCGACCGTCTGGAGGAGATGGAGCGCGCGGGAGTGCTCGCCGACCCGTGGTGGGCGCGCGCCTACTGGCTGCGCGCCGAGACGGCCCCCACCGAGCAGGCCCGCACGGCGGACCTGCGCTGGGCGCTGCGGTTCGACCCCGACTTCACGCGCGCGCGACGCGATCTCGCCTTCTCCCTGCTGCGGCAGCGGGACGGCGAGTTCGCCGAGCAGCTCCGTCTCGCGGTCACGCGAAGCCTGTCCTCGTTCCCGGGCCAGATCCGGGCTCTGCTCGGGGTGTTCGCCGTGGCGTTCGGCGCGACGTTGCTCGCGACCGTCGCCCTCGCGACGCTCGCGGTGGCGAAGATCCTGCCCCGGGTCCACCACGGACTCCGGGAGCGACTGCTGTTCCTGCCCGCCGAGCTCCGCTCCGGCGTGGCGCTGCTCACGATCGCGTTGCCGCTGCTCGTCGCCCTGACGCTCCCGCCCACGGCGGCCGTGTTCTGGGCGCTGCTGTTCGGACTCGTCGGCACGTGGACGCGACTCGACCGCGGCGAGCGCCGGGTCGGGGTCGTGGCGCTCGTCACCCTGCTCGCGACGCCGATCGCCCTGAGCGCGTGGACGCGTCTCGGCGATCCGCTGCTGCCGGGTTCGTACCTCTATTCCCTGTGGGACCTCCAGGTCGGGATCGACGCGACCGCGACCTCGAACGTGGACACGAACGCGCCGAAGTCCGCCGAGCC
>JAGQIB010000483.1 GCA_020431545.1 Gemmatimonadota bacterium | reverse complement strand
CGCTTCGTGGTCCGCGCGTTCGCGGACGACCGCGGCGCGCGCGTTCTCGCGGGACTGCGCGCGCTGTCGGCGGCTGGGATCCGGGTCACGCCGCCGCTCGGGTACCACGCCGACCGTCGCGCACTCGTGTGCGACTGGCTCGAGGGAGAATGCCTCGCGGATCGCATCGACCGTGACGACGCCGGCGACGCGATCGAGCGCACCGCGCGCCTGCTCGCGCGGACGCGGGAGGTCTCGCTGCCGGCAAACGTGTTCGCCGCTCCGCGCACGGCCGCCGACATCCATCGCGAGGCGGCGTCCGTCCTCGCGGATCTCGGCGACGTCGCGGCGGGCGACGTGGCCGACGCGGCGCGCGAGCTCGCCGCCGCGCTCCCGGATCCGCGCGTCGACCGTGCGCCTCGCCGGTCGGTTCCGCAGCACGGCGACCTCCATCACCGGCAGGTGCTCGTCGAAGAGGGCGACGTTTCCCTCCTCGACTGGGACGAGCTGACGCTCGCGGATCCGCACGAGGACGTCGCGAACTTCGTCGCCCACCTCGACCTGCTCGTGCTCGAGCGACGTCTCGCGCCGGAGCGCGCGGCCCGCTTCGAGCGACGTTTCGTCGACGCCTCCGGTCTCGACGCCGCGGCCGTGGCGGAGCTCGTCGCGCCGCAGCTCGCGAAGCTCGCGCTCGTCCCGTTCCGCAACCTCCGGGGCGACTGGGAGACGGAGACGCGCGCGATCCTGGAGCGATCTCTGGAGCGGGCGGTGCGTCCGGCGGTGAGGTGTTCCCGATGATCCGCGAGGCGCCGGAGTACGCCGGGCTGCAGGACGGAGCGGATCCGATCGTCGGTGCGGAAGCGCTCGCCCGCGCGATTCCGTCCGTATCGAACGGTCCGTGGAAGATCACATCCTACCGGCCGCGTCGATTCGAGGTCCGCAAGAAGGACGTGGCGCTGGCGGGCGAGCTCGTGCTCGCCGCGCGCAACGGGCGCCCGTCGCGGCAGCTCGCGTTCGAGGCTTCGCACCGGGCGGCCGAACCGGGCGCGTGGGCCGGCCGCGATCTCGAGAGCGGGCTGTTCTTCCGGGTGTCGCCCGCGGATCCCGCGCTGCCGTCGCTCGCCGCACTCGGCTCGGCGCCGGGTCTGCTCGAGGCGATGGACGGCGGACCGGCGGATCTCGTGGCGCATCGCTTCGAGCGTCGCGCCGTGCTGCGGCTGCGACGGAACGACGCGCCGCCGGCCTGGATGAAGCTGTGGGCGAAGGACACGGCGTCGCGGGTGGTGGAGCTGCACGAAATCCTCGAGTCCGCGGCCGACTCGTTCCGCGTGGCCCGGGCGCAGGTGCACGATCGACGTCGCCGCCTCGTGCTCTTCGACGATCTCGCGGGCGTTTCCCTCCACGATCGACTGGCCGATCTCGAGCCGGAAGAGGGAGAACGTCTCGCCCGGCTCCTGCACGCGATCGCGGCGACGGACACGCCCGACCTGCCGGCATGGACCGCGGCGGACGAACTCGCGAACGTCGACCGGTTCGTCGAGCGGCTGCGTCGGGTCCGGCCCGAGGCGGCCGATGATCTCGCGGCGCGCGTCGAGACGTTCCGCGCCGAGAGCGCACCGGAGGACGGTCCGCTCGGCCTCGCCCATCGCGACCTCCACGACAAGCAGATCGTGCTCGGACCGGACGGCCGGTACGGCGTGCTGGACTGGGACCTGGCCGCCGCCGCGTCCCCGGCGCTCGACGCCGGCAACCTCGTCGCACATTTCGCACTTCGTGGCCGTCAGCGCCCGGAGCTCGCTCCCCGACTCGACGCGGTGGCGGAGTCGCTGACCCGGAACTGGTGCCGCGACGAAGCCGACGCGCGACGTCTCGACTGGTGGACGCGGGCCACGCTGCTTCGACTCGTGGCTGTGTACGCGCTTCGTCCGGGCGAGGAAGCCACCTCGTCCGCTCTCCTCGAACTGTCGGACCACGGAGGTCGCTCATGATGCGCACGTCGCTCGCGCTCGCGACGCTCGCGGCGATCCTCGGAGCCGGGATCGCGTCGGCGGCGCCGCGCGACTGGGATCGTCTCGAGGTCGGTCTGGTGGCCGAGGTCTCGGTGGAGAGGAAGGCGCGCGGCTGGGTCGCGCAGGATGTGGACATCCGGTCGGGGAACGCCTCCACCGACGTCGAGATCATCGGTCGGCTCGAGGACGTGCGGGCCGGAGGCCGCGTCCTGCAGATCCTCGGCGGCGAGTGCGAAGTCGTGTCCGGCACACAGGTGACCGGTCAGCTCGTCGCCGGCATCCGGGTGGAGATCGACGGCACGCTCGACGACGACCGCATCGTGGCGCGCCGCGTGAAGGTGCTGCCGGACGACTCGGACGACGTGGAGATCGAGGGGCCGCTCACGGCCGCGGATCCCGCGAGCCGACGCTTCGCGGTGGCCGGCTTCCCGGTGCTGCTCTCCCGGGGCACGGAGATCCGCGGCGGCGGCGTCGTGTCGATCGTTCGCTTCGTGGACGACGAGGAAGAGGGGCGCTCGCTGCTGCGTCCGTTCGGCGACCGTCTGCGCATCGGCGGACGTTTCGGCGCCGAGGTCGAGCCGGAGATCGAGTTCGACCTGAACCCCGGCGCGGCCGGCAACTTCACCACGTCGACCTGGTACCTCGAGGTGGCGGGCGAGTCGCGGGTGCACGAGCGCCTCGATCTTCGCGCGAAGATCTCCGGCCGCGGCCAGGACATCATGTCGGACGAAGAGGGCGACGAGCTCGGCAGCCACGACTGGCGACTCGCCGAGGCGCAGGCTCTCTGGCACGTGGCGCCGACGCTGGCGCTGCAGATCGGCCGGCAGAAGTTCAAGGAAGAGCGCGAGTGGCTCTACGACGAGACGCTCGACGCGATCCGGCTCCACTCGCGACTGCACTCGTTTCACGCCGAGGCCTCCGTGTCGCGACGCTGGAGCGTGGACTCCGCGCGCCTCAAGGACTGGACGAACTACATCGCGGTCGTCGGGCGCACCGTGGCCGATCGCTGGGTCGTGGAGGCGTCGGTCGTGCAGCGCCGGCACGACGAGCTGCCGGATCGGCCGACGTGGCTCGGTCTTCGCTCGGCCGGTCGCCTGAGCAGCCGGTTCCGGCACTGGGCGGACTTCTCGATCCTGCGCGGCGAGTACGACGGCGCGGATCGGAAGGGCTACGCGTTCGACGTCGGCGTTCGCGCGCGGCTCGAGAAGCGCACGCGCCTCACGCTGACCGCCGGCTGGGCCGTGGGGTCCGGCGGCAACTCGCCCGAGGATCTCTATTTCCAGACCGGTCTCCAGGACAACAATGACAAGTTCGGCGGCGTGAAGGGCTTCAAGTACTACGGAGAGCTCTTCGAGCCCGAGCTGTCGAACCTGTCGATCCGGATCGTCGGTCTCGGGCTGCGGCCCACGTCGCACAGCTCGATCGACGTCATCTGGCACGGCTACGAGCAGGAGACCGCGCTCGGCCTGCTCGCCCGCTCGAACCTCGAGACCCGCCCGCGCGGCATCGATCCGTCGCTCGGGTCGGAGTGGGACTTCGTGGTCGCCTGGGAAGACCTGCCCGGTCTCGATCTCGCCTACGTCTTCGCCTGGTTCCGTCCCGGGGATGCCTTCGCCGCGGACGCTTCCGACGCTCGCTACCACCAACTCGTCGCCCAGTACCGGTTCTGAGGAGAACGCCATGTCGAGAAACCGCCTCTGTCTCGCGCTCGCCCTGGCGTCGCCGCTCGCGTTCGCGGGCGCGAGCGACGCCGTGATCGTGTCCGGCCACGTACTCGACGAGCTGGGTCTGCCGATCCAGAACGTCGATCTCGATTTCGAGGACGATGACACCGGCCTGATCATCTTCACGCCGAACGACAACACGGACGCCACCGGCTTCTACAGCGTGGACGTGCCGCTGGGACGCTACAACGTCTTCTTCAACTCGCCGGATCCGTTCTGGCTCGACCTGGACTACGGGCGGGTGGACGTCGACGGCGCGATGACGATCGACGCGGTGCTGTACCAGGCGCACCTGCTGATCGGTCACGTGCAGAACGAGGCCGGCGCGCCGCTCGCGACCGTCGACCTGAACTTCTTCGACAGCGTGACCGGCGATCAGTTCCTCGCGAACGACGACAACACGGACGTACTCGGCAACTTCGCGGTGTTCATTCCGGGCACCACGTTCGACGTCTTCTTCACGGCGCCGCTCGGTCAGCCCTACGCGGGTGGCGCACTGTACGAGTTCGCGGCCGCCGGGACGACGAACGTCGGCACGATCGTGCTCGCGGACGGCCTCGCGGTGACGGGTTCCGCGCGCGGTCCCGGCAACGTCGCCCTCGTGGACGTCGATCTCGACTTCGAGGACGCGACGACGAACGACCTCATCTACACGCCGCGGGACAACACGGACGCGCTCGGCAACTTCAACGTGCTGGTGCCGGAGGGCACGTACCACGTGACCGTGAAGTCGGCGGCCGGCTCGAACCTCGCGTGGAAGAGCGTGTACGACGTGCCCGTGACCGGGCCGACGTCGATCGGAACCGTGGCGCTGTCCCCCGGAGTCACCGTGACCGGCACCGTGCGCAACGGCGCGGCCCAGCCGCTGCCCGGGTGCGACCTGGATCTGTTCGATCGCGTCGTGGGGCACGACCTCCCGACCGCGAACGACAACACGGCCGCGAACGGCACGTTCTCGGTGTTCCCGGCGAACGGCGCCACGTTCGACCTGTTCGTGAAGCCCCAGCCGGGTCTGCCGCTTGCCGGAGCCGTGATCCGCGACGTGCATCCGACGGCGAATCTGAACGTCGGCGTGATCACGCTGCCGGCCGGTCATCCGATCAGCGGCGTCATCCGGGACTCGCAGGGGAATCCCGTCGCGGCCGCGGATCTCGACGCGTTCGAGCTCGGCAACGGACTCCCGTTCCCGATGGTCGGCGACGATTCGGATGCCCTCGGCAACTACGCCGTGCGTCTCCCGGCCGGGAGCTGGACGCTCGGAGTCACGCCGCCGGCGGGAAGCGGTCTGCTCCCGACGACCGTGACGATCGATCCGCTATCCGGCCCCGTGGTGCTCGACATCACGCTGCCGGGGTCGTCGACCGGAGTTCCGGAGCAGCTCGCCGTCGTCCGCGGGTTCACCGTGGCCCCGAATCCGTTCCGGGTGGGCGGCGGCACCTCGGTGTCGTTCGACCTCGCGCGCGAGGTCGGCTCCGCCCGCGTCCTCGTGACGGACGTCCAAGGTCGTCGCGTGCAGACGATCGCGGCGGGACGTCTCGCCGCGGGTCGCCAGACGCTGACCTGGGACGGTCGCGACGCGCTCGGCCGCTCGGCCGCCGCGGGCGTCTACTTCCTCCGCCTCGACACCGGTCTCGGCACCGAGTCGAAGCGGGTCGTCCTGCTGAGGTAGTGATCATGCGCGGACACGTCATCTCTCGAGAGCTCGGACTCGCCCTGGTTCTGGCGGCACTTGCCGTTCCGTCGCTCGCGCCGGCGCAGGTCACGTTCGAGGGCCGGATCACCGACCCGAACGGCACGCCCATCGCGGACGCGGATCTCGATTTCTTCGAGAGCCAGACCGGGCAGAAGGTCGATCCCTCGGCGCCGGGCTTCGAGACGCAGTCGGACAAGACCGACGCGTTCGGGTTCTTCTCGATGGTGATCGTGCCCGACATCTACGACGTCCGCTTCGAGCCGCCGCTCGCACGGGACGAGCTCGCGCCGATCTTCGTGCGCGAGCTCGTCCTCGGCGCGGACCTGGAGCGCAACGTGACGCTTCCCGTCGGCAGCCGCCTGACGGGAAGGGTGCTGAACTTCGACGGACAGCCGCTCGGGCTCGTGGACCTGGATCTGCGCGACCCGAACACGGGCGAGCGAATCGCGACCGCCCGCGACGACACCGACGCGAACGGCGTGTACGGCATCAGCGCGCTGCCCGGCGTGTGGGACGTGGTGTTCAGCCCGCCCGACGGGGCGAGCGCCGCTCCCCTCGTCGTCGACTCGATCGATCTCACGGGGCCGGCCGTCCTCGACGTGACGCTCCCGCGCGGGCGACTCGTGACCGGTCGCGTCATTCGGGCGAGCGACTCGCTGCCGGTGCGGTACACGGACATCGACTTCGAGGAGGCGGGCACGAACCGTCGGCTGCCGGCGAACGGGGACCAGGCCGGGCTCGACGGCCGCTTCACGGCGACGGTGCGCGAGGGCATGACCCATGTCTTCGTGATCCCGGCGACCGGGTTCCCGCTCG
>JAGQIB010000482.1 GCA_020431545.1 Gemmatimonadota bacterium | reverse complement strand
TGAAGAGCTACGCGCAGCTCGCGGTGGATCTCGAGAAGGACCCGTCGCAGGCGGAGGCCCTCCTGAAGAAGCACGGCGTGAGCGCCGAGGAGTTCGAGAAGGCGATGTACAAGATCGCCGAGAGCCCGGAGCTGTCGAAGGTGTTCGAGCAGCTGAAGCAGTCGATGAAGAAGTAGGCTCGCGAGAGGCGCCAGGAGACGTCGGCCGCGGGGCGTGAGCTCCGCGGCCGATTCTCGTTCGGCAGCGCCGAGGCCGAGGCTAGCGCGACTCGGCGGGCGTCGCCGCCTTCCAGTGGCGACGGATGACCCCGCGCAGCGCCGGGTTCGACAGGCGGAAGTCGCCACGAGCGCGCTCGCCCGGGAACCACTTCCAGAGGAAGGCGCCCACGACGTGAGGTGACTCGGCGAGCGTGGTCAGGGCGACGTCGAGGCAGCGTCGCTGGAGATCCTCGGCCGCTGCGTCCGCGTGCTGTTCGTACTCCCACGGGCGCACCGCCGCGAAGCGCGAGCAGTTGTAGCCGAGCTCGCTCAGCACGATCGGTCGCTTCACGCGCAGCGCGAACGCCTCCAGTCGCCGCGCGACGACGCGCCAGCCGGCCTCGAGCTCCTCGGTCGTGGGGATGCTCTCGTGCTCCACGAGCGGGAAGTACGACTGCACGCCGACCACGTCGAGGTCGGACCAGAACGGGATCTCCTCGAAGCGATCCCACCCCGCGCAGTAGGTCAGAGGCCCGTCGTACGCCTCGCGCACGGCGGCGATGATCCGCCGCCACGCCGCCGGATCGTCGGTCATCGCGTCGAGCTCGGTGCCCACGGCGAATCCGTCGGCGCCGGCGGACAGGCGCGCCACCCGGACGATCCACTCCTCGTACGTGCGGAAGAACCGCTCCCGTTCCGTCGGATCGTCGAAGCGGATCTCCCCGCGCCAGGAGAAGCGGCTCCCCCAGTACGCGAGGTGTGGCTTGATGAAGATCTGCATTCCGAGCGCGTGCGCCTCCCGGATCGGACGCGTGAGCCAGACCGGATCCTCGTACAGTCGATCGATGCGCGAGCCGCCCACCGTGCCGTCGTTCGCGATGCCGCCGTACGGGTGGATCGCCACCCAGTTCACGCCGAGATCGCGCAGCGTGCGAAGTGTCTCGACCATCTCGTCGGAACCCCAGTCCTGACCGGCCCAGGGCGTGGATACGGTCACCCCGCGGACGGCCGGCAACGCGACGTCGGACGGCGCGGCCGGGGCGGTCTCCGCGGCAGCGAGCGCGAAGGCGACGAGCGCGACGGGCAGCGGGCAGGCTCCGGCGGCGAACGTTCTCAAGCGCCCACTCCGGGAGCGGCTCGGGTCAGCGGCCGCTCAGCTCGAGGAAGCTGCGGGCGAGGCGCGGGCCGGTGCCCTCGTCCTCGTGCTTGAAGAACACGAACGCCTCGCTCCAGTTCTGGGAGAGCACGTCGCGGGACCAGCGCGCGAGATCGTCCTCGCCGTAGTCGGTGCGGCGGAGACGCAGGTAGCCCCAGTCCGCGGTGGCCTCGAGCTCGCCGGGGCGATCGTCGTCGTCGGCCACGACGCGGGCGAGATTCCGGGCATGGAGCGTTTCCGACACGTCGGCGTCCGCCCAGGAGGGATGACGGAACTCGAACGCGGCGCGCGTCCCCTCCGGCAGGAGGGAGACGAATCGCCCGAGCCGCGGAAGATCCTTCGGGAAATTCGGCGGGAGCTGGAACAGGATCACCCCGAGTCGTTCGCCGAGTCCGCCCGCAGTCTCCAGCAGGAACCTCGTCTCCTCCTCCACGCCTTCCAGTTTTCCGAAGTGCGTGATGCGACGCGACGCCTTGATCGAGAAGCGAAACGTCTCCGGCACGCGCTCCGCCCAGCCTTTCAGCATCTCGGGGCGCGGCATCCGGTAGAACGTGTTGTTGATCTCCACCGCGGGAAGCTGGCCGGCGTAGTACTCGAGCATGTCCTTCGCGGGCAGCTTCTCGGGGTAGAAGTTTCCCTTCCACTCCTTGTAGCTGTAACCGCTCGTGCCTACGGAGAGTCTCACGAGTCGGCCCGGTCCAGCCACGCGCGCGCGGAGTCGAGATCCCGAAAGACCTCGATCGAGATGTGCTGGAAGTCCGCGAACGCGGCCGCCATGCGGACCATCCCGAACTGGACGTCCTCGGCGACCACGACCGCGAAGCGCCGCCGGAAGCGATCGACGTAGGGGATCAGGAGACTCACGAGCGACTGGATCTTCTCGGGCGAGCGCCGCCCCAGCGACTCCGAGCGCCGCACGTCGATGAGCAGGCCGAACGAGATCGGCAGCGCCGGGTCCGCCCACACGCGATGGATCTCCGTGAGGATCTCCGCGTCGGTCGTCTCCCCCTCGAAGTCCGCGTAGACGATCGGGTTCTCGATGCGAATCCGGAGTGGCAACGGCTCAGCTCCGCACCGGAGCGACGATGCGCTCCAGGACCTGCAGGGCCTCGTGGATGTCCGCTTCGGTGTGGCACGCGTTGATCTGGAACCGGATCGTGTCGTCGCCGCGCGGAACGACCGGGAACGCGAGACCGACGACGAGGATCTTCTCGAGGAAGAACTTGCGCACCATCTCGCGGCAACGCGTCGTGTCCCGCACCAGGAGCGGCACCACCGGGTGCGGGCCCGGGATCGATTCCTGTCCGAGCGCCTCGAGGCCGGCGCGGAACTGCGCAATGCGCGCGTGCAGATGGCGCAGCAAGCCTCGCCCCTCCTCGGAGTCCACGATCGCGAGCGACTCGCTCGCAGCGGCGCAATCCGCGACCGACAGAGGATTCGTGTAGATGTACGTGTCGGCACGCTGGCGCACGGCCTCGATCACGTCGGCGGAACCGGCGACGAATCCGCCGTTCACACCGAACGCCTTGCCGAACGTGCCGACGACGAGATCCGCCGGCGCGCCGCCATGCTCCTCGGTACCCCGTCCCGTGGCGCCGTAGGCGCCGATGCCGTGGGAGTCGTCGACCACGGTGACCAGGCCGTCCGGGAAGCGGTCGCGGTGGGGCGCGAGGATCTCCTGGATCTCCTTCATCGGGGCGACGTCGCCGCGCATGCTGAACACGCCGTCGAAGATCACGACCACGCGCCGCACGCCGTCCGGAACGTTCGCGATCTTGTCGCGCAGATCGTCCATGTCGTTGTGGCGGTAGATCGCCTTGTGGCTGCGCGGCACGTTCGCGATCCGCATCGCGCGGATGATGCAGTTGTGGTTGAGCGCG
>JAGQIB010000481.1 GCA_020431545.1 Gemmatimonadota bacterium | reverse complement strand
TGTCCCCGCCTTCCGAAGGCCAGCGCGCCGGCAACAGCGCGGCGCCCTCCTGCGCCAGACTCGCGAGCTCCTCCGCGCCGAACGCGAAGTCGGACAGCTCGCCCGCGGCGACCTCACCCTCGATGCGATCCTTCAGTGCCGCCTCGATGCGGCGAGCGAACTCGGCGAACAGCTCCCGATCCGCGGACGTCACCTCGTTCATCCCTTCTCCTCCTGCCCGCGGTCACGGGCCGAATCCACACGAAGCGCGAGATTGCCGTTGGCCCGTCCGGGCGAGCCTTCCGCCCGGGTGACGCCTTCGATGAGAAGCGTCGCGCCGGCCCGGCAGGGAGCGGAGAACCGCAGCACGTCGCCGGGTTCGAGCTCCATCAGCTCGCGAATGCTGAGACAGGCGCGACCGATCTCCACGTCGACACGAACGCGCGAGTCGCGGACCGAGCGCGAGAGCGCGCTCCGCAGGCGCTCCGGGTCCCCTCCCCCTTTGCGCGTCACCATGTTGCTCTGGCTCAGCCGCTGGATCGCGGGCTCCATCACGATGTACGGGAGGCACAGCGTCATCACGCCGGACACCTCGTTCATCCGGAGCTCCATCGACACGAGCACGACCATCTCGTTCGGGCCGATCACGCGCGCGAGCTCGGGGTTGCCTTCGATGGCCTGCAACTGGAAGTCCATCTCGAACAGCGGATTCCAGACGCCGGCGAGCTCCTGGCAGCACTTCTCCACCACGCGCTCCATCAGGCCCTGCTCGATCGCGGTCAGCGGACGCGTCTTGCCGAGCGGATGGCCCTCGCCGCCCAGGAGGCGGTCGATGAACGCGAAAGCGATCGCGGGATTGATCTCGATCGCGATGTTGCCGGAGAGCTGCGGGACCTCGACCACCGAGAGCACCGTGGGACTCGGCAGGAGCATCAGGAACTCGGCGTAGGTGAGATGGTCGATCGACGCGACGGACGCCGAGACGTTCGTGAGCAGCTCCGTGGACAGACGCTTCGCGAGCGCCTGCGCGAAGCCCTCGTGCACCGTGCGTACCGAGCGGACCTGGTCGCGGGACAGCAGATCCGGATGGCTGAAGTCGTAGGCCTGGGTCTCCACGGGACGCTTCTGGCGCTTCCCGCTGCCGGCCGCCGCCGACACGAACTCGGACGCCCCACCTTCCGGCGTCGTGAACGTGTCCAGCAGGGCATCGATGTCGGCCTGGCTCAGCTGCTCCGCCACGTCACGCGTCTCCTTCCGCCGCGCGCGAACCCACGGCCGGGAGCGTCACCCGCACGGAGGCGCCCGAGAGCAGCGGCGGCACCAGCCGCACGTCGCCGTTGTGAGCGGTCACGATCTCGCGCACCACCGCGAGGCCGAGGCCCGCGCCCTGGTACTCGCGCGTCGACGTCATGTCGCCCTGCGTGAAGCGCTCGAACAGCTGCTCGCCGAGCGATCCCGGGATTCCGATGCCGTCGTCGTGCACCTCGAAGATCAGCGACGTGCCCTCGCGGCGAGCCCGGAAGATCACCTCCGCCTCCCCCGGTCCCTTCGAGAACTTCCACGCGTTGTCGAGGAGGTTCGTCAGCACGAGCGGGAACCGCAGGCGGTCGAGCAGGAGCTCGCTGTTCGCGGCGGCCTCCGCCACCTCGCGCTTCAGCGGGCGGTGCGGGCGCCCGTGGTCCTTCGGGCCGAAGTACTCGTCCAGGAAGTCGCCGAAACGCACCGGTTCGAGGATCGGCTTGTACGCCCCGTCGTGCGCCTCCACCAGCGTCAGCAGGTTCGCGATCATCGAGTCGAGCCGCTCGACGTTGTCGCCGATGGCGTCCAGCGCGTGCAGCTGGTCCGAGCGAAGGTTGTCGACGCCGGTGTACTCCATCAGGTTCAGGAACCCGCGCAACGCGGTGAGCGGCGTGCGGAACTCGTGCGAGACCGTGGCCAGCAGATCGTCCTTGATCCGCTCCACTTCGCGGAGCCGTTCGTTCGCCTCCGTGAGCTCCGTGTTGCGACGCTCGAGGCGACGCTTGTCCAGGCAGTTCTCGATCGTGCGCTCGATCTCGTCGAGCCCGAACGGCTTCAGCAGATAGTCGTACGCGCCGAGGCGGAGCGCCCGGATGGTGCTCTCCACCGTCGCGTGCCCGGACATCACCAGCACCGGCAGGCCCGGATTCGTCTCCCGGACCCACTCGATGACCGCGATCCCGTCGATGCCGGGCATCTTGAGATCGGACAGGACGACGTCGTAGGCGTTGCGGCCGAGGAGATCGAGACCCTGCGCCCCGTTCTCGGCGGTATCGACTTCGTATCCGTTCATGGAGAGGAACTCTTCCAGCGTCGAACGGATGTTCTCCTCGTCGTCGATCACGAGGATGCGCTCCCGCCGCACGCCCGTGGGGCGCGGCATCGACACCGTGGAGTGCTGGCGGACGCTCATTCGTTCCTCCCCGCGGCGCCCTGCGGGGGCCACGACACGTTCAGACGCGCGCGGCCCGCGCGAATGGTCTCCGGCGTCTCGGTGCGGGCGAGGCCGCAGCGAATCAGGTCGAGCTCCGCCGTCTTGAGTCCGGTGGCGGCACGGATGGCGTCGCGCTCGGCTCCCTCCGCGAGCAGCCGTCGCGCGAGCGCGTAGCGCTCCTCGCGGGACGTCGGTGGGGCGATCGTCGCGGTCGGCGCGGCCTCGACGGTCGGCGTCGGCCGCGGGGCCGAGACCGCCGGCACCGCGGGCGGCGACGTCTCTCCGCCGATCGATTCCCGATCACGTCGCGTGAAGACCACGGGCGCGGGCGCCGAGTGGCCGCCCGCCGACGTCGCCTGCCGGAGCTGACGGCCGAGGATCTCGATCTCGTCGAGCACGGCCTGGAACCGGTCGGACGACTCGTGTCCGATCCGCACCGGCTCCGGCGAGCGGAATCGCCACGTCACCTCGCGGAGCTCGTGATCCGGAGCCGGGCTCGAAGCCTTCGCCGGGCGTCGACGTCGGAGTCGGACCCGCGTGATCCACGTGAGGGCGAGCAGGAACGATCCCACGAGAAGCAACGTCGTCGGTCCGGGACCGACCGGCCAGTGCTGCGCGAACGCGAACCAGTCGGGAGCCCACGCCACGTTCGCGAAGCCCGACCGCGGTCGCGGACCGCGGATCTGGATGGGCTGCGGACGCGGTCCCGCGCTCTCCTCACCCGTCGCGAGCTCGGCCGTCTCCGCCTGCCCGGTGGGCACTTCGGGAACGTCGAGGCCCGCGGTGGCGGCCTCGTCGCTCAGCCGGGCGGCCTCCGCGGCCAGGTACGCCATGCGTCCCGGCGGGACGGTCTCCGCCGCAACGGGTCCCGTCAGCCCGAGCAGGGCTCCGGCCAGCAGCAGCGTCCTACACCCGCACATCGATCCCGCCTCCGTACGTCGCATCCCCATCCTCCTCGCCCGATCCCCCGGCGGCCTCGGCTTCCCCCGCGGCGTGAGTGGCGTCCGGATCCTCCTGGGTCTCGGGTTCGGGCCCGGAATCCGGATCCCGCTCCCCCCGCTCCCAGCGGTCCCGTACGACCCGCTTGCCCTCGCCGCGTTCGACTTCCTGCGCCTTCTTGGCTTTTTCGGCACGTTCCCGTGCCATGGTGAGTTCGAAGCGCTTCCTTTCGAGTTCTTCCTGCTGGTTGTGGAGGGCCTGGAGGCGCTCCGTGGCCTGGGTCCGCAGGATCGCGCCCTGAAGGTCCGAGCTCTCGACCATGGCATTCCCTCCCCGGGGCCCCGCCCCGTCCGGACTTCTCTACTCGGCGAGGATCTTCGCGATGTCTCCGATCACGGCGCGGGCGCCGCGCTTCTCGGCGCTCGAGAACTCCTGCGGGATGCCCGGGCCCATGAGGCCGGCGATCAGCGAGTGCATCTGGCTCTTGAGCTTGTTGCGGAGCCGGGTCACGGCCTTCGTGTGGATCTGGGAGATGCGCGACTCCGAGACGTTCAGGATCGAGCCGATCTCCTTCAGCGTGAGCTCCTCGTAGTAGTACAGCGCGATCACGAGGCGTTCGCGCGGAGGGAGACGCAGGATCGCGGAGTTCATGACCTCCTTCAGATCCTCGATGTCGATCCGCTCGGACGGATCGAGACTGACCTTGTCCTCGACGGCGTCCACGAGGCGGGTCTGCCCCTCGCCGTCCTTGCCCTGCACGTACTCGTCGAGCGAGACGAGATTCGTGGACCGGACCTCGTCGAGCAGTCCGTAGAGGGCCGTCGTCGAGAGGTTCATGTGCTTCGCGACTTCTTCGGTCGTCGCCTGCCGGCCGAGCGAGTTCTCGAGCACCGTGTACACGCCCTCGAGCTTGCGGGCCTTCTGACGCGTGGAACGGGGGATCCAGTCGAGCGCACGGAGCTCGTCGAGGATCGCGCCGCGGATTCGCGTGACCGCGTACGTCTCGAAGCGCGTGTCGCGCTCGAGGTCGTACTTGTCGATCGCGTCCATGAGTCCGAGGATGCCGGAGCTGAT
>JAGQIB010000480.1 GCA_020431545.1 Gemmatimonadota bacterium | reverse complement strand
ATCGACGCCACGATCGCGATGACCGCCACGACCACGATGACCTCGATGAGCGTGAAGCCTCGCGCCTCGTTCGGTTCCGTTTCCATCAGTAGTGGGTCCCGATCTCCTGGTACATGCGGTACAGCGGAAGCAACACGGACAGGATCACGAACAGGAGGATCCCCCCCATCACGCCGGTGAGGATCGGACTCAACGCATCCAGCAGTCGCTTCGTGCGCACCGGCACCTCGCGGTCGTAGATCGCGCCGACCTTCCCGAGCGCCTCCACGAGGCGCCCCGACTGCTCGCCCATGCGGACCATGCGCAGCACGAGCGGGGGGAACAGGCCGGCCGCGCGGAACCCTTCCGTGAGCGTCTCGCCCGCGAGGATCGACGTTCGCGCCTCGTCCACACTCCGGCCGGCGCGCCGATTGCCGACCATCCGCGAGATCAGCTCGAGTGCGCGCGGCAGGGCGATCCCGGCGTCGAGGAACGACGCGAGCGCCTTCGCGACCTGACCGAAGTTCACCATGGACACCACGGGCCCCACGATGGGAGCGCGGAGCAGCGCGGTGTCCAGCCTGAGCCGGACCGAGTCGACGCGACGCAGCAGCGTCAAGCCGATCCAGGCCGCGATCACTCCGAGGCCTACGGCCCACCACCACGACTGCATGAAGTCGCTCGCGCCGATCAGGACGCGCGTCGGCCAGGGCAGCTCGAAGTCGATCCGCTGGAACACTTCCATGAACCGCGGGAAGACGAAGCCGAGCACGAGCGCCACGAGACCGACGAGCGCCACCAGCACCACGATCGGGTACGTCGTCATGTCGCGGATGCTCCGTCGGAGCTCCTCCCGCCATTCGAGCAGCTGGACGAGACGTTCCATCACGTACGGCAGCCGGCCGGACTGCTCGCCCGCGTCGACCATGCTCACGTAGTGCTGATCGAAGATGGTCGGATGGTGCGCGAGCGCCTGCGCGAACGTCTCGCCGCCGTTCAGGCGATCGATGACGTCGGCGATGACGGCCCGGAGCGCCGGATGACGGGTCTCCTCGCGAAGGTCCGTGAGGCCCGAGAGGATCGGCACGCCGGCGTCGAGCACGTTCTGCATGTGGAACGTGAACACGATCAGCTCCCGCACCGGCAGCGGACGCAGCGAGCCGACCGCGCCGGCCTTCTTCGCCTCCCGCGAGCGCACGAGCAACACGCCCTCGTCCGCGAGCAGACGTCGGAGCGCACTCACGTCGTTCGCGGCGCGACTTCCCTGCACGACCTGTCCGGCGCCGTTGCGGGCGGTGAACGCGAAGGTGGGCATGGTTCTCCTAGGCCACGATCCGCGTCATCGCGGAGACGGGGATCTCGCCGCGGAGCACGAGCTGGGTCGCGTGCTCGCGGAGCGCGGTGAACCCGCTCTGCTCGGCGAGACGTCGAATCTCCCCCGCGTCCGCGTCGCGCGCGATCGCTTCGGACAGCGCCTCGTCGATCGCGAGGAACTCGTAGACGACGATCCGGCCCTTCATGCCGAACCCGCCGCACTGGGGACAGCCCTTGCCCTCCCACACCGAGACGGCCTTGCTCGCCTCGATCCGGAGCAACGCCTTCTCCGCCTCGGTCGCCGCGCGCTCCTCCCGGCAGTGCGGACAGACGCGACGCGCCAGTCGCTGCGAGATCACGCCGGCCAGCGTGGCCGAGACCAGGAAGGGCTCCGTTCCCATGTTCCGCAGTCGCGTGAGGGTCCCGATCGCGCTGTTCGTGTGCAGCGT
>JAGQIB010000479.1 GCA_020431545.1 Gemmatimonadota bacterium | reverse complement strand
CGCCGTTCACGTCGCCGGCGAACGCGACGGACTCGCCGAACGCGAGCGCGCTCGGCCCGGGAGTGGCGGTCCAGCGCGGCGTGGTCGTGAGGGATCGCCCGCGCCCGCGGTACAGGTAGACGACGCCTTCGTCGGCCGGGCCCTCTTCATCGAGGTACGCGCCCACGAGCACGTCGGCGTAGCCGTCGCCATCGACGTCGCCCGCGCCCGCGACCGACCAGCCGTACGCGGAGTTCGTCTCGCCGCGCGTGCCGACCCAGGCCGGCGAGGCGCCGAGGCCGGCCGGGCCGCCGAGATAGAGGAACGCGGAGCCGTCGTCGAGGTACTGCACGTCGTCTTTGTACGCACCGATCACGACGTCCGCGTAGCCGTCGCCGTCCACGTCGCCGGCCGGGGCAACCGACCAGCCGAAGAGTGCGCCGGCGCGCGGCGACTCCGCGGTCCAGGCGGCGGTGGTCGCGAGGCCGGCCGCACCGCCGCGGAACAGGCGCGCGCGCCCGGCGTCGATGCCGGCGACGCCATCGTAGTGGCGCGAGCCCACGATCACGTCGGCATAGCCGTCGCCGTCCACGTCGCCGGCGGGCGCCACGGACCACCCGAAGCTCTCGAGCTGCTGCGTGCCGGTGAGCGTCCAGTCCGGAGACGCGGCCGGCAACGTCGGCGCGCCGCGCCACACGAACGCGGCGCCCTGGTCGACGAACGCGCCGTTCTGCCAGAACGCGCCGACGACGACGTCCGCGTAGCCGTCGGCGTCCACGTCACCCGCCCCCGCCACGGAGTAGCCGAAGCCGGCGTCTTCCTCCGTGCCGTCCGCGGTCCAGGCCGCCGTGGTCGCGGGGCCGCCGGGCGCGCCGAAGTACAGGAACACGCGGCCGGCGTTCGCCTGCGCGGCGTCCCACCCGCGCGCGCCGACCAGTACATCGTCGTAGCCGTCGCCGTTCACGTCGCCGGCGAACGCCACACAGATTCCGTACGCGGCGCCGGCCTGTCCGCCGTCCACGGTCCACACCGCGGCCGTGTCGAGACCCGCGGCGGAGCCGAGGAAGAGCTGCGCGCGGCCCTCGTTCTGCAGCGCGCCGTCGTAGGAAGAGGTGCCCACGAGCACGTCGTCGTAGCCGTCGCCGTTCACGTCGCCGCCGCTCGCCACACTCGCGCCCGCGAACGCGAGCGCCTGGTTCGACTCCACGGACCAGTCGGGAGAGGCGGCCGGTCCCCCGGGGCCGCCGAGCCACACGACGGCGCGGCCCTCGTTCACCTGCCCGTTGTCGAAGCTGCGCGCGCCGGCGAGCACGTCCGAGTAGCCGTCGCCATTCACGTCACCGGCGGGGGCGACGGAGTAGCCGAGGTGCGACTGGCTCTGCTGGCCGGCGCCGATCCAGAACGGCACGTCGTCGAGGCCGGCGGCGAGGGCGGGCGCGGCGGTCAGGCTCGCGGCGACGAGACCGGCGACCAGCGGCGCCGCGGTAATGGCGAGATCCATGGCGAATGCGAGCGCACGAAGAGAACCCATCCCCACCTCCCCGCGGGGGAGGATGGAGAAAGGGACGGCGGGGCGCAAGGGGAGTCGAAGCCCCTACTCGCCCGGCAGGAACCTCTCCCGCTCGCGCTCGAAGGTCTCGATCGCGGCGCCGTAGTCTTCCTGCCGGCCGATGTCGAGCCAGGAGCCGTGGAAGGAAAAACCGCGGATCGGGCGATCGCGGCGGATCAGCTCGAGCACGAGGTTCGGGAAGTCGAAGTAGCCGTCCGGGATGAGCGAGAGCACCTCGCGCCGGAACGCGTACACGCCCATGGAGACCTCGTAGCGGAGCGTGGGCTTCTCGCGGTAGTCCACCACGCGTCCCTCCGGATCGCGCTCGAGCACGCCGAGGTCGATGCGGACCTCCTTCTCGTACACGCCGATCGTGGCGTCGTTCTTCTGCTCGCGGTGGCGACGCATGAACGCGCCGTAGTCGAGGTCCGTGAGCAGGTCGCCGTTCATCACGAGGAAGTCCTCGTCGAGATCCGGGATCAGGCGCAGAGGGCCGGCGGTGCCGAGCGGCTCCTCCTCGCGCGAGTAGTCGATCGCGAGGCCGAACTTCGAGCCGTCGCCGAAGTACGCCTGCAGGAGCTCCGCGAGGTGACCGACCGCCATCGTGACGCGCGTGAACCCGTAGTACCGGAGCTGCCGGATCACGATCTCGAGGATCGGTCGATCGCCGAGCGGCATGAGCGGCTTGGGGAACGCCACCGTGTAGGGAGCGAGTCGCGTGCCGCGACCGCCCGCGAGGATCACCGCGCGCATCGTGCCTCCGTCATACCGCGTAGACCTTGGGTCGGTAGAGATCGAGGTTCTCGCGGACGAACGCGATCGTCTCGTCCAGCCCGCGCTCGAGCGTCCAGCGCGGCTCCCAGCCGCAACGCTCCTTCGCCTTCGCGTTCGCGGCCACGAGCTCGAAGACCTCGGACTTCTCGGGGCGCTTGCGCTGCTCCTCGGTGATTACCGGGAGATCCTCCCGCCCGCACCGCGCCAGGATCCGCTTCGCGAGATCGCCGATCGTGATGCCCTTGCCGAAGCCGATGTTCGTGACCTCGCCGAGGCACGCGTCCGACTGCGCGATCGCGAGGAACCCGGACACGGTGTCCTTCACGTAGTTGAGGTCGCGCACCGGCGTCAGCGAGCCGAGACGCAGCTCCGGTTGCTCGGACACGACCTGCGAGATGATCGTGGGGATCACCGCGCGCGCGGACTGCCGCGGGCCGTACGTGTTGAACGGGCGGATCGTGGCGACGGGCGTGCCGAACGACCGGTAGTACGACTCCGCGATCTTGTCCGCGCCAATCTTGGACGCGGAATACGGCGACTGCCCCTGCATGGGGTGATCTTCGTCGATCGGCGTGTAGATCGCGGTGCCGTAGGTCTCGCTGGTGGACGTGTGGACCACGCGCGGGGTTCCGAAACGTCGCGCGGCCTGGAGCACGTTCACGGTGCCGGACACGTTCGCCGCGACGTAGCTGGCCGGCGCCACGTACGAGTACGGGATCGCGATCAGCGCCGCGAGATGGAACACGCAGTCCATGCCCTGCACCGCATCTTCCACGCTCCACGGATCCGTGATGTCGCCGAGCTTCACGTCGAGCTTCTCGCGCGCGTCCGCCGGGAGGAACGCGAGCTGCCCGTGGTCGGAGCGCGAGTTGTAGCGCACGAACGCGCGCACGCTCGCTCCCTGCGCCACGAGCTCTTCCGTGAGATGCGACCCGATGAACCCGCCCGCGCCGGTCACGAGGACCTTCTTTCCGCTCCAGCTCAACTGCGACTCTCCTTCGCCGCCAGCGTGCGGCGACGCCATTCCTTGAGCAGCTCGCCCAGCGAGTCCGCGAGCGCGATCCGCGGCGACCAGCCGAGATCCCGCTCGGCGCGAGCGTAGCTTCCGACCTGACGGCGCAGCTCCACGGGGCGCGCCCGGTCCGTGTCCGCGCGAACTTCGATTTTCGCCTCGCTCCTGTCAAGGAGCAGGGTCAGCACGTCCTCGATGCGCGTGGCCCGGCCGCTGCACAGGTTCGTGGGAACGCCCGGCGTTCCCTTCTCGGCGAGGTCCAGGTAGCCGCGCGCGATGTCGCGCACGTCCGTGAAGTCGCGCTCGGGCGAGAGATTGCCCACTCGAATGACCGGCTCCGCGCCGGCCTCGATCTCCGCGATCTGTCGCGCGAAACCGGAGCACACGAGATGCACGGGCTCGCCGGGACCGGTGTGATTGAAGGCGCGCGCCGCCACGACCTCGATCTTGCCGCGGCCGTGGTGCGCGAGCGCGATCGCCTCGGACGCGGACTTCGTCCAGCCGTACACCCCGAGCGGTCGCTGGGGCGCGTCCTCGGTCACGGGATCGTCCTCGCGCGGCACCGCGCCGTACTGCGCGCTCGAGCCCGCGTGGACGAGCCGAACGCGCTTGCCGCGATCCAGCAGCGCGGCGCAGAGATTCGCGGTGCCGTGGACGTTCACGTCGAACGTGAGCCGGGCCTGCTCCTCTCCCCCGCGCCCGGTGAGGGCGGCGAGGTGGAACACGATCTCGGGATCCGCGGCGTCGACCGCGGCCCGGACCGCCGCGGGATCGCGCAGATCGGCCCGGTGGTAGCTGCCGTCTTCCTCGGGACCGGCCGGCCCGGAGGCGAGACCGTGGACCTCGAACCCGCGCTCGCGCAGGAGGGCGCAGAGCGGAGTCCCCGCGAAACCGTGGCTGCCGGTGACGAGTGCGCGCATTCTCACTTCCGGGGCGTAGAGGCCGAAGGAGGATTCTAGCACGCCGAAACGGCGAGCCGAAGGCGGCGGATCCGCCGGGGACGCGGCGGCTCAGCGACCCGCCGCGACCTCCTCGTAGATCGACCGAAGACGGGTCGCAATCGACTCCAGACGCAGATAGCCGCGTTTCTCGCGGCCGTCGGAGCGTTTCCGGGCCTCCAGGACGCCCGAGACGGCGTCGGCGAGGCGCGCCACCCAGGCGTCGCGGGCGGCGGCCGACTCGTCGGCCGGCCAGGGGATCACGCCGCCGGGGACCACCCCGTCCAGGATCTCCGGCGCGTCGCCGACGTCGGTGGAGACGACGGGCAGGCCGGCGGCCGCGGCCTCCTTCACCACGGTCGGGGACCCCTCGCTCCCCCGCCGCGACGTGAACAGCAGCACGTCGGCCGCGTTCAGCTTCGCGACCGTCCGCGCGTACGACTGCCCCGGCTCCGACAGCACGAGCGGCTCGACGTCCGGTACGCGCGCCCGCACCCGCCCGAGCACTTCCTCGAACAGCGGCCAGCCCTTTACCTCGTTGTCGGGTCGGCCCCCGAACAGGACGCGCGGCGTCGCGGGATCGAGGCCAAGCTCGCGGCTCGCCTCCTCGCGCGGCACCGGCCGCACCGCCTCGAAGTCCACCCCGTTCGGCAGCACCACGTTGCGGTCGTCGGGCCACCGCTCCGCGAGACGACGCGACACGAAGATCCGTCGCCGCGCGCGCCGCGCCGTCGCCACCGCGATCGTCCGCTGCCACGGCACGTTGACGTCGCTGCCGTAGAACGTGAACACGAGCGGCGCCGCCGTCGGCAGCATCAGCGTGGCGAGTCCGGTGAGGCCGTAGTGGACGTGCGCGAGGTCGTACGTCCCGCGATCCCAGCGCTCCCGCACGCGCGGGTTCGCGCCCAAGTAGTCGAGCGAGCCCTTGCCCTGCGCCACGAGCTCGAGGTCGATCTCCACGCCGCCGAGGCGCCGGAGCGCATCCACCGCCTGCGTCACGAAGATGCCGCGCGCGCTGGCCGCGCCCTCTTCCCACCACATGTTCGTGATCCACAGCACGCGCAGCGGTCGACCCGCTCCGCGCGCGACGTGCTCGGTCATCCGCGCCTCCGGCCGGGTCGTATCGTTACCCCCTCCCTCGGGCGTTGGGAAGCCTCGTTCGCGGGCCCGCGCAGTCCCCGCAGCCGTCCCACCGGCCCCCCGGCGGGCGCGTTTCGTCCCGTTCGCTTGTCCGGTTTGCAGCGCCGGGCTACGCTTCGTCGTCGATTGTCACGATCTTCATCCTCCTGTCCCGGAGCCCATCGATGCGACCCAATCTCCTCGGAATCGCCCGCGCCCCGCGCGTCGCCGGCCGCCTCGTCGGCGCGGCCGCCGTCGCGCTCGCGCTCGTGACCACGCTCGCCTCCGCCGCCGGCGCGGCCGAGCGCTATCTCCGTCACCCCGACCTGCACGGCGATCACGTGGTGTTCATGGCGGAAGACGATCTGTGGATCGCTCCCGCCGGCGGCGGGGAGGCGTCGCGTCTCACGTCGGGCGTGGGGACGGAGTACTTCCCGCATTTCTCACCGGACGGCCGGTGGGTCGCGTTCACGGGTCAGTACGACGGCAACATGGACGTGTACGTCGTGTCGGCGGACGGCGGGGAGCCGCGTCGACTCACGTGGCACCCCACGCGCGACGAGGTCGTCGGCTGGATGGACGGCGGCAAGTCCGTGCTGTTCCGCAGCCGGCGCGAGCATCCGCACGGCTCGTGGGAGATGTTCAAGGTCGCCGTCGGCGGTGGCGATCCGGAGAAGCTCCCGATCGGTCGCTGCGCGCGTCTCTCGATCGATCCGGTCAGCGGGCGCTACGCGATCAATCGCATGAGCCGCGAGACGTCCACGTGGAAGCGCTACCGCGGCGGCACGAGCCCGGACATCTGGGTCGGCCTGCCGAACGAGGGCGAGTTCCGGCGCGTCACCACGTTCGAGGGACCGGACGCGATCCCGATGTGGCGCGAGGGGCGCATCTGGTTCGTCACGGACCAGGGCGGGACGGCGAACCTGTGGTCGATGTTCCCGGACGGCAGCGACCGCAAGCGCGAGACCACGCACGACGAGTGGGACGTGCGCTGGCCGTCGATGAGCCCGGACGGTCGCGTCGTGTACATGTACGAGGGCGGCCTGCGGCTGTTCGATCCGGCGACGGGCCAGGATCGTGACGTCCCGATCGACGTGAAGAGCGAGAGCGTCCTCACGCGTCAGCGCTACCCGAACAACACGGCCCGCCTCGAGTTCCTGGATCTCGCGCCGGACGGCGACCGGGTCGCGGTGACCACGCGCGGCGAGATCTTCTCGGTGCCGGTGGACAAGGGCGTGACGCTCGCGATCTCCGCCGGCAGCGGCGCGCGCGAGAAGTACGGCACGTTCGACGAGAAGGGCGAGAACATCCTCTACGTGACCGATGCGCCGCGCGAGGAGGAGATCCGCCAGATCGACGCGTGGGGCCGCGGGAAGCCGACCACGGTGACACCGGCCGGCAAGAAGGGCTGGCACTTCCCGCCCGTCGTGTCGCCGGACGGTTCGCGGATCGCGTGGGCCGACGAGACGCAGACGCTCTGGGTGCAGAAGCGGAGCGGCGGCTCGCCGGTCAAGGTGGATCGCGGCGAGCAGGAGGAGATCCGCGACTACGTGTGGAGCCCCGACGGCCGCTGGATCGCGTACTCCAAGCGGGATCGCACGGACTTCCCCTCCGTGTACGTGTACGACACGCAGGAGAACCGCACGCGCCGCGTGACGGGCGTGTCCACGTTCGACTACTCCCCGACCTGGGATCCCGAGGGCCGCTGGCTCGCGTTCCTCTCCGACCGCACGATCAATCCGCTGTTCGGTCAGCGCGACTTCCAGAACGTGGAGTTCAAGCCGACGAAGCCGTACCTGCTGCTGCTCACGGCCGACGGCAAGTCGCCGTTCCGCGAGGACGCGGGGCTGCCGCCGAAGGACGGCAAGGACGCGGACAAGGCGGACAAGAAGAAGGACAAGAAGAAAGACAAGGACGA
>JAGQIB010000478.1 GCA_020431545.1 Gemmatimonadota bacterium | reverse complement strand
CCGGAACATCGAGACGCGCCGGTCGCTCACGTGCGTGCCGGAGATCGCTTTGGGCAGCGTACGCATCACCGCAAGGCGTCCCATTGCGTCCACGACGCACACGTCGAGGCGCCCGTCGGCGTTGTCCGCGTCCGGCGTGAGGAGGAAGCCGCCGCCGACCCGGGGCCCGTTCCCCACGCACACCAGGAGACGTTCTCCGTCGATCCGGCGGTCGTCGATCCGGATCTCGAGGTCGGGGCACTCCAGTCGCGTGAGCGCCTTGACCACGGCGGCGAGGTAGATCGTGAACCCGCGCAGGTGGCGGATCTTGCGGGACTCGATCGTGACCTGGGCCTCGAATCCCAGACCGAGGCTGTTCGCGAACCAGCCGTCGTCGAAGCGGCCGAGATCGAGCGGCCGGTCGCGCCCGTTCACCAGGACGTCGAGCGCGGCGTCGAGATCCGGCGGGATGCCGAGCGCCATCGCGAGATCGTTGCCGGAGCCGAGCGGTACCACGCCGATCGTGGCGCTCGTGCCGGCGAGACCGTTCGCGACCTCGTGCGCGGTCCCGTCGCCGCCGACGGCGGCCACGATCCGGGAGCCCGATTCCGCCGCGGCCCGCGCGAGCTCGATCGCGTGCTTCGATTCGCGCGTCTCGCGCACCTCGGCCTCGAGGCCGTGGCGCGCGAATCTCCGAGGCAGTTCGGCCGCGAGCTTGCCGGCGCGGCCGCGTCCGGCCGCCGGATTCAGGATGAAGGTGACGTCCATCCCGGGAGCATCCGATGAAACGGCCCCGGAGTCCATCGGGACCCCGGGGCCGTTTCCGGACCCTTCGCGATCTGTGGTCGTGCGTTCGTGCTACTTGCGGGCGAGCTGCTCGGCGACTTCCTCGATCTTCTCCTGAAGCGCCTTGGCATCCTCTCCACCGGCGTTGCTGCGGCCGTTCGAGCTCGCGCCCGTCGCCGCACCCTGCGCGGTGTTGCAGCTGCCCTGGAACGAAACGCCTTCCTCGATCACGAGACGGGAAGTGACCATCTCGCCTTCGAGACGACTTCCGCTCTGCAGCGTGATCTTCTCGGAAGCGTGGATGTTCCCCTTGATCGTACCGGCCACGACAGCGCACTTCGTGTTCACGTCGGCGTCGACGAGCCCGTTGCGCCCGACGACCAGAGTCTCGCTCACGCGGATCTTGCCGGTGAACTTGCCGTCGACCCGAAGGTTGCCCGAAACCTCGAGCGTGCCATCGAAAGAGGAGCTCTCGCCGATCATGGAGGTGGCTTCGCCGTTGTCCGGACCGAGTCCCGGCTTCTTGCCGATCATGTGGTGCCTCCTGGAATTCGGAACCGGGGGAAGAATTCGCGACCCTATCCGACGCCCACCCCCCTGTCAAGGAGGGCGCCCCCTGGAGCCTTGATCGGACAGGGTTTGGCGGATCTTTAGGCAGGATTGACCGGAGAATTGCGCGGCTTGGGAGAAGCTGGCAGGAGCCGCCCGCGGCCCGTCCCCGTGGCCCGTATCCGGACGTTCGGAGCGGGCGCCGGCCCGGACGCCGGGCTCGCCTTCGAGAAGAAGAGAGGGGAGCGCGAACGCCCCCCCCGTACTCGAACCGATGCGGTAAGACGCGATCCTGCGCCTAGTTGCCGCCGAAGTAGTAGTTCAGGTTGATGCTGCCGCTGGAGAGGAAGCCCACCCGGGTCCCGCCGTTGATGCGGAGCGACAGCGGCCACAGGTCGCCGGAGATCGAGACGCCGTCGCCGAGGCGCTTCTCGAGTCCGCCCCCGAAGCCGAAGCCGATGAACGGATCCGTGCCGCCGGTGCCGTTGCCGATCGCGTCCGTGACGAGGAAGAACGAGCCGCCCACGCCGAGGTCGGTCGACCCCTTCGTGTCCACCACGATGAGCGCCTTCGCGCCGAGGCCGAGGTTCGTCGTGCCTTCCCCCGAGCGGAGAGAGAACGTGCCGCCGAACTTGAAGTCGGGCGACGCGATCGCGAGCGTGGTGGCCATGGCCGGATCGAAATCGGTGAGCGCATAGCCACCGAAGCCCACGCCGATTTCCGCGGCGCGAGCGGTGTTCGCAAGAGTGAGCGTGCCGGTCGCCACGAGGGCGAGCGCGGCGAGATGGCGCATCGAGATCATCGGCGTTCTCCTCGCGAGATGACCGGGGTTCACCGGTCGGATTCCGAATCGGCGGCTCTCCACCGAACGGGGCGAGGATTAGCACTGCGGCCGCGGACACGCAAGGGTGCCCGCGGCCGCCGGGGAGCCCGGAACGGGCCCGCAATCGCGCACGAAGCGCCGTGCTAGAACCCGAGTCGCATCTCCAGCGCGTGCAGGTTCTGACGCTCGGCGCCCGGGAACGCGCCGAGTTCCTGGCCGTACCAGGCGTAGTCGAGCGAGAGGATCGGCACCCGGAAGCTCGCGCCGAGGCTGGAGTAGCCCTGGTGGAATCCGCCCCGGAACGCGAGGCGCGGGAAACGGACCTCCACTCCGAGTCGCATCGCCTGGGCGAGGGACTCGCCGCCGAAGACGTCGCGCGCATCGGCCGCGAACAGGATCTCGCGGACCACGCCCGCGTTCCGCACGGGTCGGAACGCGCCGCCCAGGTCGAGCGCCGTGTCGATCGGCTCGCCGTCGATGTAGCCGAACGCGTCGCGCACGACGGCGGCGGCGGTCCAGCGGGACTCGGGACGCTGCCAGGCGGCGCCGAAGTCCATGGAGAAGCCGGAGTCGGCCTGCTCGAGCTCGCTCAGGATGTCGTTCGGGTCGAAGTCCGCGACCTCGCGCGCCGTGAGCACGCGATCGGAGGAACGTCGCCAGATGCTCTTGACCGAGGCGCCGGCCGTGATGTCGGCTCGACCGAGCGGCATGGCGGCGCCGGCGGTCGCGACGATGTCGTCGATCACCTTCGAGGAGACGCGCGGCTCGTAGACCCCGCGATCGATCTTGAGGGAGCCGGATCCGCTCGAGTACACGCCGAAGCCCATGCCCGGACGGACCATGTCGACGTACGCGCTCGCGCCCGCCGTCACCCACTTGTTGTCGAACGGCGCGAGCTCCTCGTAGAACGTCGCGTCGATCGTGTCGAAGTCCTCGAACTGCTGCTCGTGCTCGTTGATGAAGTTCACGACCTCGTTGAACGCCTCATCCAGGCGCGCCTGTACGCCGAGTCCCGAGATGCTCGTGCCCTTCACCGCGAACAGCATCGCGGGGTTGTAATAGAGTGCGTTGCGATCGTCCGCGGCGGCAATGAAGGCGTTGCCCATGCCGAGCGGACGGATGCCCGCGAGGCCCGGGGCCGGAACCTCGGCCGCGGCCGATGCGGCGCCGCCGATCAGGGCGGCGGTCACGGCGAGCGAGCCCAGGGCGACGCTCGTGGTCTTGCGATTCATTTCGTTCTCTCCCTTCCGTGTCCGCCGGCCTAGAGGCCGGAGCAGCCCAGCAGGCGCGAGTCCTCGTCCACGAGACCGTCGCCGTCGTCGTCGATGCCGTTCAGGCACTCTTCGTCCACGAGGCCGTCACCGTCGTTGTCCCCTTCTCCCGAGTTCCCGGGAACGCCGGTGTTGACGTAGAACGCGCTGAGATTCCCGCCGAGGGAGTCGATCAGATCGTTCAGGTCCTCGATGTCCACGCCCGAGTCGCCGAGCGCGTCCGAGAGAACGTCGCCGCCTTCGTCGAGCAGATCGTTCAGATCGTCGATCATGTCGTTCAGGTCGTCCGGCGGGATGTCGTCGATTCCGTCGAGCGTGTAGTCGCCGTCGCCGTCGTTGCCGAGCCCGAACACGGAAGGATCGAGGTCGTCGCCGTCGATGACGCCGTCGCCGTTCGTATCGCGCAGGCGGAGCACGCCGCGCAGCGTGAAGGCGACGCCCAGATCGAGGTCCACGTTCGCGTCCACGAACGAGCCCTCGGTCGCCTCGCCGTCCCGGATCGGCTGCAGCGCGTCGAGCACCACGGCGTTCGTCTGGTACAGCGCGTTCGCGATCGGGATCTCGTAGTCGAAGATCTCGGTCGCGCCGTTGCCGCCGCCGTCCGTCAACGTCTGCACGAGCTGGAACACGTCGACGTCCGAGTTCAGCACGGCGGCCTTGGCGAGGAAGTACCGCGCCTCGCTGTGATTCGGACGGAGCTCGGTCGCCGCCCGGAACTTGGCCTCCGCCGTCTCGTAGTCCGAGACCCGGATCGCCTGGTGACCGTCGGCGAGCAGGGCGTCGAAGCTGGAATCGTCGACCGTCCAGTCGAAGATGTTGTTACAGGCCCCAATCGTCAGGAGAGACGGGATCAAGACGGCAACTCCCGCCTTCCGACCACTTCGGATCCCGAACATCGGCTGTCCTTTCCCCCGAAGCGCAAGTCTTGCCAACGGGTGCCGCGACGCAAGTCGTGGTGGGGGGCGGAGTGACCTCCTATGGTCGGAGCCGGTCGATATGTCCTTGAGTGATAAACAGACACAGAACGGGTCGCGCAGATCACCCGCCTCGGGGACCCGTCACCGGGTTCGGGGACCATCACCGGGGCGTGAGCCGGGAGGTCCCGGCAAAGAAAGAGGGACCCCGGGGGCGAACCCCCGGGATCCCGTCGGCGATGGCCGCGGGAGGCGGCTATCTCAGCAGCGTGATCTTCTTCGTCGAGGTCCCTTCCGCCGACTCGAGACGGAGGAAGTAGACGCCCGCCGCGATTCGCCGGCCCGAGGAGTCGGCGCCGTTCCAGCGCACCGAGTGCCGGCCGGCCGGCTGGACGCCGTCCACGAGCGTGGCCACGCGACGGCCACGCAGGTCATAGACGCTCAGCGCGACGCGCCCGCCGTTCGCCGGCACGTCGTAGCGGATCTGGGATTCCGCTCCGAACGGGTTCGGCTGCGGCGCCGCCAGGGCGAAGCGATCCGGCGTTCCGTCGATCACGGGGCTGTCCACCGCGTTCGTGGTGGAGATCACGAGACGGTACTCTCCCGGCTGCAGCAGATCGGGCGTACCCTTCTTCTGCACCACGGCGCAGTAGTAGCCGCCCGCTTCCGGCACGAAGCTGAGGTGCTCGTCCGTGGTCACGCCGGAGGCGCCGCCCCGGACCACGCCGCCGTACTTCGACGAGAAGTCATCCAGGGGACCGAAGATCTCCAGGTCGAGATCCGCGCTGCCCCCGAGGATGTCCAGGGAGACGTAGAGCGGAGATCCCACCAGGGACTCGTCCACGTAGAACTCCTGGGCGTTCAGCACGTGATTGACGTCGACCATGTACGGACCGAACGAGTAGAAGCCCGGGCTCACGAATCCCACGTACGGGGCGTCCAGCTTCTCGATCACGTAGTCGCCGGCACCGGCGTTCCAGTTGATCACGCCGAGGTCCCGCTGGATGGCCGAGGCGACGTTGTAGTTGCTCACCACGAAGTCCGTGTTCCCGGCGAGGCCGTCGGCACTCCACGCGAGGTAGGCACCGAAACCGTCCTTGCTGCCACTGGATGGCGCGTGCAGGCGCACGTCGTAGTCGTCCGCGGCGTTCGTGGGAATCACGCCGGTTACCGACCAGTACGTGGTCGGCGTCGCGGCGCGGAGACCGTCACACGAGTACTGCCCGTAGCCGATCGGGTTGCGGATCGGCGGAGCCGCACGCTGCGTGGACGTGGACGCGGGCAGGGTCGCGGACGTCCACACGAACCAGTCGGTGAACTGATTGTCCGTTTCGATCGACTCGTCCAGCGTCGCCACCGCGTCCGCGAAGGAGCGCAGGTGGTGACGACCGCCACGGACGACACTGTAGGGATCGAAGCCCTGCGCCGTGTTGAGCGCGTACTGGGTCGAGCCGGCCGCGAGGTTGCTCCCGCCCTGGTACCACGAGAAGAAGTCGTCCACGTACAGACGCGTCTCCCACGGCGTCACTGCGGTGTTCGGACCCTCGCTGAAGGTGTTCCAGTTGAACGACGTCGTCGGCGTCTCGCCGGTCAGCTGGGCGGGTAGCGGCACCGATCCGACCGTCGCGTCCTCGCTGTTGCGCGGCACGATGGGACCGTACCAGCCGCTCGGCGTGGTCCAGGTGAGGTTCGGCCGGGTGTCGATCACGATCCGGTAGGTGAGCGAGTTCGGCAGGTCCGCGGCGCCGTTCTTCCAGACCGCGATGCCGTGGAAGTCGCCCGTCGGCACGTCCACGATGACCGTTTCGTCCGCGCCCGCGCCGCCCGCGTTCGCGTAGCCGCCCGGCATCGTCGACGTCTTCGAGAAGTACGGCATGTCGCCCGAGTACATCGAGACGCCGTGATTCACGGTGCCGCTGATCCACTCCACGCGGACCCGGTACTGCTGTCCGCCGTTCAGATAGCACTCGTGCAGGTTCACGATCTCGTTCGCGCCGAGCGTGAACGGGCC